>NZ_JBEYJU010000029.1:0-95078 GCF_040703965.1 Streptomyces sp. NPDC006655
CCTGCGGCGCTTTCACGTTGGCGGGGGCGTTGGTGACCCGCAGCTGCCGCGCGGTCTTGTGCAGCTCCTCCAGCGCCTCGGGGTCGTGCCAGATGGGGCCGCAGGCGACTCGGACGTCGTTGGCGGTCTGCGGGCCCTGGTCCTGGCCCTGGTCGGCGGCCTGCTGGTTGGGCGCCGGACCGGACTGCTGGTGCACACCGCGTTCGGCGGCGACCTGCGCGGCCACGGCCGCCTTCTCCGCCTCCTGGGCCGCCTTCTCCTCTTCCCGCTTGAGTCGCGCCTCGGCGTAGAGGCGGGCGGCGTCCTCCAGGACGAGGAGCTGTGCGTCGATGACGTCGCCGAGGGTCTTCCCGCCGCCGCCCGGCAGGACGAAGTCCAACTGGCCGGCCTCCTCGGCCTCCCGCCGGACGCCGCTCAGCCACTGCGACGACATCCACACGCGTTCCTGCCTGATGGCGTCCATGAACGGCTCGGCCGGGTTCGGGGGTTCGGCGTGCAGGTCGGTCTTCGCCCACAGGTCCAGGGCCATCCCGAACCGCATGCCGGCGTTGCGGATGGCGTCGCCGATGATCTCCTTCGTGGCGGTGACACCGGCGTGCTTGCCGACCGCGTCGCCGTAGCCCTTGCGGGTCATGCCGCACACGGTCAGCGTGATCCACATGCCGCCGTCGACGTCGATGAGCGGCTGGCCCTTGTCGTCCTTGGCCATCGGCTCCCAGTCCCACGTGGGGTCCACCGAGAGCAGCCGGTCGGTGGCCTCGGCGTGCCCGACGTAGTCGAGGTGCTTGTGAGCGGTGGTGACGTACTGGCCGCAGTCCTTGCAGGTGACCTTGGTGTGGGTGCTGCACACCTTGTCCCGGTGGTTCTTGCAGCCGCTGCACGAGATCGTGGGGCGCTTGGCGATCGCCTCCGGCGGGAACGGCTCGCGGAGCTTGGCCAAACCGGCCAGCTGCGCGGGCGTCAGGTCGAGGCTGTAGCCGAGATCGTGGCCGGACGCGGCGGTCTCGGTCTGTTTCGGGGTGTGCTGAGGGGAGCCACCGGCGGTGCCGGCGGCCTGACGGGCTGCCATATGGGGTTTTCTCCCTTGGGACTCTGTGTGCGCGGGGGCGCTACCCGGTGTCGGCGTCCAGGCGCCGCGCCCCCGTGGTGCGCGCTATGTGTGCCGGCGTTCGCCGTGCTTGTGCTCCAGCCACGCCGCGGCTACCTGCGACGGGGAGGGTGTCCAGCCGAGTTCCTCGGCGTGGGCGGTGACGTAGTCGGTGACCTGCTGGGTGCGTTCGGAGGTGGCTCGGGCCGTGAACGGGCCCTTCTTCGCTCCGCCGGTGGCGCGTGGTGCCTTCTTCGGCTTGAAGCGGCCGGCCAGCAGGGCCTTGAACCCCTCGTCGATGACGTCGGAGACGGACTGGCCGCGTTTCTCGCAGTAGGTCTGTGCGGCCTTCCACGTGTCCCGGTACATCCACAGCGGGAGGGTCGGGTTGTCCTCGCTCGCCTTGGAGTCGGTGATCTTGGCGAGTGCCTCCTGAACTGCCTCGGCGTGCCGGGGCTTTCCGGCGGCGGCGAGGAGTTCGACGGCTTCGGTGAGGAGGGCGACCTGCTCGGTCGACTTCGGCATGCGGGGGCGGGCCAAGGTGCTACTCCGGGTTGGCGTGGGGCCGCCCGCAGAGCGCACCGTGGGCGGACGCGAGCGGTTCGTGTCCACGCCACGATCTCCTTACCGGTAAGGGACGTGCAACCTGCCCCCGGAGTTGGCAGGTCGGTCGGATCGGTGACCCGACACGTCCACACTAAGGCAATACTATTGCGGCCGCAATAGGAATTGGTTAGGGTTGCGCACATCAACGCGCACAACTTCATCGCCTTCACCAGTGCATCTACACACTCCGTTGATGTTTAGTGACACATGCGGGTGGAATAGACGGGGCACGCGAGACCAGGGGGAGACAACGCCGGTGACCAGGCAGCAAAAAAGGGCCACACCTCCAACAGGTGATGACCCACGCGAGGGCGATTGTAGAACAAGCTCGCGGCAAACGGAACCCACAACTTCACCGGGAGTACGGCCCGTGTCCTACGAACTGCGCCACGTCTACCTCAGCGTCAAGTCCCTGCACACCGACCCCACCCGCCGAGGCCTGGTCTCCCTCGGCCTCTACGACGACACCGGCCTCTCCTACTACGCCATCAACGCCGACATGGACACCTACCGCGTGTACACCCACGTCGAGCGCGACGGCACGTTCTGGCTCCGCGACCACGTCTGGCGCCACCTCCCCACCCTCGACCGCCCCGACCGCCTCGACTTCGCCCACCCCGACGTCAAGCCGTTCGCACAGATCCGCGAAGAAGTCGCCCTCTACTTCACCACCGACCGCGAACCCCACGTCTACGCCTACGAAGGCGACGACGACATGATCCGCCTGTGGTCCCTGTGGAACAACGACCGGCTCTCCACCCCCAGCACCATCCCCACCTGGCACTGGGACCTGCGCGCCGAACAGTTCCGCGCCGGCGACCCCGAACTCCCGCCCCACCCCGGCCGCCCCCACCACGCCCTCGACGACGCCCGCCACGACCGGCTCATCCACCAGTTCCTCCTCAACGCCGGGCAGACATGCGGGGCCAGCCGATGACCGCCCCAGCCCGACAACGCCGCCTCGTCCCCGTGGCCTGCCGCACCCGCCACGGCGACCCCGACGGCGTGCACCTCGCCGTCGAGGAGTGGATACCCCGCGCCGAGCAGTGGGTGACCGGCCCCGCCCTGTGCGGGCAGACCGCCGAGCAGGGAGCCCTCCCCGCCGACACCGTGGTCACCTGCACCGACGGCGACGGGAGCTGCGAGTCGTACCGCGACTCCTACCAGCGCGCCCTCGACGGCCGCCCCACCGCCCAGCAGGAGGAGACCGACCGGCTCCGCGCCGAGCTGGAGGCCGAGCGCGCGGCCGCCGCGCTCGTCACCGAGTACCGCATCCCGTGCCCCGGCCACCGCCTCGGCGCCGGCGCCGACATCATCGTGCAGCGCATGCCCACCGCGGACCGGTGGGCCATCTTCAACCCCAACCTCGACAGCCCCCTGCGGGCCTGGACCGGCGAGCGGTACGAGCGGATCGGGACGGACATCTACCGGCGCGAGGGCTTCCGCTGGACCCGCCGGGAGGCCCTCGACCTCGCGCCCGGCCTCGCCGAGCAGGAGACCGCCCGCGACTGGGCCTGGTTCGAGGAGATGCGCGCCCAGGCCGGGAGGATCGCCCAGTGACCGCCGACGTCTCGCCGCTCGACCACCACCCCGACCAACGGCGCCAGCACTGCCTGTACTGCGGCGACCTCAGCGCCGACCCGACCCGCTGCCCCGGCTGGCTCGCCCACCGAACCCAGGTGACCTACCACGCCGAGGCCTGGGAGAACGGCGAGTGGACCGGCATCGTCAGCTCGTACGACCTCCTCACCGACACCGTCGCCCAGGTCGAGCACAAGCGGCGCCGCTTCCCCGACCTGCTGATGCGGCTCATGGCCAAGGTCACCGTGTACGTGCCCGTCGCCGAACCCGCCGATCCGGCCGAGCAGATGCGACAGCTCCTGGACGGCGCCGCCGACACCACGGCGCTCCTCTCCCGCTCCTGGGGGCAGGAACGCGACCGAGCGCTCCGCGCCGAGGCCCGCGCCCGTGAGCTGGAGGAAGAGCTGGAGGCCGCCCACCAGGCGCGGCTGCACGAGCCCGTTCTACGGCACTGCCTGTACCCCGGGTGCATGCGCGAGTTCGACATGAAGGCCAGCCTGACCGGCCGCACCCCCGCGCGACCCACCTGGTCCGGGGAGGGGTGGGTGCAGGTACGGGCCGTCGACGGCAACATGTGCCCCGACCACGTCGACATCGTCGGCAGCGTGACGGCCGGCCCCGGCCCGCACCTGCCCCGCTGGCAGTACGGCGAGGACGGCGCCCCGAACACCCTGCGGTGCGCATGCGGTTGGACCTCCACGGCCCGCTGGCGCGGCTTCGGCACAGAGGCATGGAAGGACCACCTGCTCACCACGGCGGAGAAGGCTGGCGTTACACCGTAGTAGGGACGGTAGCGCGGACGGCCAGCAGTGCCCACACCTGTCGTCCCTCCGGGGTCATCTCGGTTCCGCAGCTGTCCGCACCCAGGTTGTGCAGCCGATCTAGGACATCGTCCCCGGAGGACTCGGCGTGCTGGTGGCCGAGGCAGAGGATGAGGGCCATGCCGTCCTGTTCGGACAGGTGAACACTGATGCGGCGGCCGCCGTCCGAAACGGCCGTGGCGACCAGGAGGCGCACCACATCAGCGAGCGAATCGGGTGCGGCGAAACTCCAGTCGGCCAGCTGGTCCGCGACGTGTCCGGCTGCCTTGCCCGCCGCCCACGGTGCTGCCTCCAGCGTCCACGAGGCGCCACGCCGGTTACGCATGACCGGGCGGCCACTGCGGTCGAGAGCACGCTGAGGCACTGGCAGACCTGCGAGGAGGTCGCTGCGCGGCGGGTCGGGCGGCGGCGGGCTCGGCGGCTTCTTCGGGGGCGGCGGAGTCTTCGGCGGGTAGTCGGGCCTGGGCTTGATCGCCTCGGCCTCGATGGGCTCTTGCGTCACGACGTCCTCCCCGGTTCGTCTTCTCATCGTAGGTGCCCAGCACACGCCAGGGCGGTACTTCTCAGGACGACGGGGGTGCAGGCCCCGCCCGGTGCACTTCAGCACGGTGCACCGGGCGGGGCCTGCGCCCTACCGGCGTGCTCCCGGTTCACCCCGGCAGGGCCCCGTGGGTTCCTCACCGGTCGGCTCACCTCTGCACAGGGAACCCATGCAGTGCAGGGTGAGGAGAGCCCGATTCAGCGCGGCCAGGTCCTGCAATCGGTCCGGCTCCCGGGTCTCTCGATAGCTCCATGCCAGCGCGCTGCGGCCCCGGCCGAGGACGTAATCGGCGGTCTCCCGCGTCTCTCCGCGCATCCAGGTGACGTCGTCACCGACCGCCTCCAGCAGCTGCTGGAGTTGCCCCCGCAGGAGTCCGGCCAGGTGCGCCCGGTGCTCCTCCCCGCCCAGGTCCGGGAACCCGACGCGGGGCTGCCCCAGGACCGTGCAGTAGGTACGGCGTATCTGGCCCGCGTCGAACCTCGCCGGTGTGGCCGGCGCCCCGAGAACGGTCATCGGCGGAAACCTCCTCGGGGCGCCGGAGCCTCGATGCCCACCTCGGCCGGGTCGAGGACGGTGCAGTCGTCGAGCGAGGCGACTAACTGCCCGGCCACCACCCACTTCGCGGTCCACGCGTTCATGAGCACCACCTCCTTCTTCTGCGCGGCGACCAGCCCGAACCGGCTGCGGAAGTAGCGGAGCCCTATGACGGCGTCGTACACCGCGGTACGGACGCGGACCGGAACGGCGCCCTCGCGTTGGAGGTGCGGGCACAGCCGGGCGGCGACCGGCGCGCACGGCACGCAGATCGGGGGGTGCGTGGTCATGAACCCGTTGGGCCACTGCGGGCCCTCCGCCCGGCCGTCCTCCAGGAGCCACAGCACGCCCTGCTCGCTACGGTCCGCCGGGCCCCCGCACACCTGGCACAGGGACTGCCGCATGGCCTGCTGCTGCCGTCCCGCGTGGACGTCGCTCCACAGCGGCTCACCGGAGCCCTGTATGTCGTCCCACAGCCTCCACAGCAGCCCGGTCTCATCCTGGCCGGCCCGCGTTCCGACGTAGACGAGCCCGGATTGCGTGGCCATCACCGGCGGCTGCGGAACCTTCTCGTCTCTCCACGCGGTGATGTACGGGACGGGACGCCCCTTGTACCTGAGCGGTGCGGACATGACTCTTCTCGATCGCAGGACAGGAGGGTGGAAGGCGCTGGCCGCAGACAACGGGGGATGCCCACGGCCAGCGCCGGTCTATGAGGACGCCGCGCGCGCCGGGGCCAGCCGGTCGCGCAGCACCGTGCAGAGGTGGCCCGCATCGACGTGCGGGTGCTCGCCGATGGGGTCGGGGAGGGTCAGCCAGAACAGGCCCGGCGGCGCCGTCCTGGACAGGGAGGGCACCGCCACGTGGTGGACAAACGGCCGGGTGCCACCCAGGCAGTCGACGCCGGCCGCGGTGAGATCCTGCGGCCACCTCTGGTCGGTCCCCGGCGGCACCAGCGCGTAGAAGTAGGGCCGGTACGGGTCGCAGAACACGGGACCAGCCATCTCGAGGTCCTCCAGCCGTCGGCGCAGCACGGCCGCGGTGGTGTCACGATGTGAGCCCGGAACGAGGACCGCGTACGGCACCTTCACCGCATCCCAGGTGACTCCGGCCGTCAGCACGGTGACACCCTGGTACGTCCACTCCACCCCGGCTCGCTGCTGGTGGGCCGCCGACCTCATCAGCCAGTCATGGGCTGCCGCTCGCCGGTCCCGGTCGGTCTGATCCGGGCTCGGGGCCTCCGTATTCGTCGGCACGTCCATGGCAACCCTCCGTCACCCTGGGTATCTGGGATGTAACCAGCGAACACCGTGACACCATGGCGATGGAAGGAAGTTTTGATGAAGTTACGGCCCTCAACTGTCGCAGGGGGCTCGGAATTTGTCGGTGCCGCTGACATCCTGATGAACATGGCATCCCTGAACGGACGACCCGTCACCACCGACGCCGCGCTCACGCTCGGTCTCACCAACTACGGCCACTTCACCTCGATGCGCGTCGACAACGGGCGCGTCCGGGGCCTCGGCCTGCACATGGATCGCCTTGTCAGGGACTGTCACACCGTCCTCGGCGCCGACCTGGACACCGACCAGGTCCGCGGCTACGCCCGCCAGGCCGTCGCCGACGTCACCGGTTCCTGCATCGTCCGCGTCACCATCTTCGACCCCACAGTGGAACTCGCCCACCCCGACCGGGCGACCACCCCCAGCATCCTCGTCACCGTCCGCCCGGCCGGCGAACTGCCCATGCCGCCTATCCGCGTCAAGTCCGTCCGGTACGAACGCGACCTGCCCGGCGTCAAGCACAGCGGCCTCTTCGGTGCCCTTCACGCCCGCCGCGCCGCCCTCCTCGACGGCTACGACGACGCCCTGTTCGTCGGCTCCGACGGTCGGGTCTCCGAGGGTGGCACCTGGAACGTCGCCTTCATCGGCCCGGACGGCATCATCTGGCCGAAAGCGGATATTCTCCCCGGTGTGACCATGGCGCTCCTCCAGCAGCTCGGGCAGCACCACACCGCTCCGCTCACCCTCGCCGAAGCGCAGGGCATGCACGCCGCGTTCGCCACGAACACGTCGATCGGCGTACGGCCACTGTCGGCCATCGACGAGGTACCGATGGCCACCGAACACCCGCTCCTCACCCAACTCCGCGACGCCTACCTCGCCGTCCCCGGCGAACGACTGTAGGGCGGCGGCCGTGTCGGGGGTCGGACGATGGACCGGTGCGGAGGTCAAAGCCCTCCGCACGGCCCTCCGGGAGAACAGCCGGGACTTCGCCAGCAGGGTCGGAGTCAGCCAGCGCAACCTGGTCCTGTGGGAGACCGGCCGCACAAAGAGGATCCGGCCCTCCAACCAGGAGGCCCTCGACACCGTTCTGTCCACTGCTGGCGCCCCCGCGCAGGAGCGATTCGCCGCACTGATCACCGCGCAGGCCGCCGCCGCCGAGGACGCCCGCACCGAGCAGCTGTTACGCCGCGAGGCCCAGTACACAAAGAGCCCCCGCGACGGGAAGCTGATGGTCCCCGTCGAGGCGGGCATCTACCTCGCCGGCCCGACCTCCACACCGATCTGGGTGGACGAGTACCTCATCGACGTCTACCCGACCACCAACGCCGACTACCAGCGGTTCGTCCGCGCCACCGGCCACCCACCCCCGCAGCACTGGCCGGACGGCGAGTGCCCCGGCAGCATCTACGACCACCCCGTAGTCTGGGTGACCTGGCACGACGCCGCCGCATACGCCGCGTGGGCCGGGAAGACACTCCCGACCAGCGAACAGTGGGAGAAGGCGGCCCGCGGCGACAAGGGCCGCGCATACCCCTGGGGAGACGCCCCCACCGCCGCGAAGTGCAACGTCCTCGACTCCGGGATAGGGCGCACCACCCCGGTCGGCCGCTACCAATCCGGCGTCAGCCCCTACGGCGTCTACGACCTGTGCGGGAACACCTGGGAGTGGTGCGCCACCCAGACGAAGCCCGCCGTCATGTCCGTCCCGGACGACAGTGCCGAGCCCATCGAAGTCGAGCCAGCCCGCTACGAGCTGAAGGGCAGCGCGTTCACGTCGCCCTTCGTGCGCGCGGCCCCGGCCCTGCTGAACGACGCCAGCGCGACCATGCTCGACAACGACACCGGATTCCGCTGCGTCAGCAGCAGTTGACCGCCTACGCCTCCGGCGCCTCGTCAGGGGCGCCGGAGAACTCGGTCATTGCTGCGTTGAACCGCTCGTGACCACGCAACACGTCGGCCCGGTGCCGCGCGTTGACCGGCAGCAACACGTTGCCGTGCTTCCCGAACGACATCCCCGCCCAGGCAGACGACGGCGACCACAGCCAGCCGCGCTGGTGAGCGAACCGCCGGACAGCCATCTCGACGCGCTTCCTGATGCCCATGAGGCCAGTATGGCGAGGGCACCGACAGGCGCGCCCCGCCGTTATGACGACGGCATCTTGCTCTTCTGATTTGGGCAGTTGACCAGCACGGCTGCCGCCACCAGGGCCTCGGCCTCCTTCTGCGAGTACCCTGTCTTGGCGTACGCGATCGCGTCGTCGTACGAGGCCTTGAGCTGGTCGCACAGGTCGGAGCCCTCCGAGCCGAGGGTGCTGGCGAGCTTGCCGGTGTCGATGCCCCCGAAGTCGTCCGGGTCGGCGGCCGCCACCGCGTCGGCGTACTTCTTCTCGGTGGCGGACGGCCCGCTGGAGCACCCGGCGAGCAGCGCGCCGGCGAGCACGGCACCGACGGCGGTGGTGGTGAACATCGTTCGTCTCATGCGGGCCATCGTGACGGCCGTGGGGACGGCATGGTGGGCCTGTGACGGATCTGTGACGGCGCCCGGCTGTCGGAGGACCGCGGTACGGTCCTGCTGTGCTCGCCCTGTTCCGCCGCCGGACCGCGCGGCCGCGCCCCGACTACCTGAGCATCGCCGTCCTGGAGTACGAGCTGCTCTACATCGTTCCCGAGCCCGGGACCGCGGCGGCCGCCGCCGTGAACCTCGCGATCAATGTCGGCCGGATCAAGAGGCATAACCTCTGCGGGAACTGCCGACGAGCCTTCCGCCCCGGCGAGGACTACTGCCCGGACTGCTCCGACTGTCCTCAGCACGGCTTCCAGTGCTCGCGCCCACTGCCCTGGGACGACTTCGACTGCGTGAACTCCCAGCACGCCCGCAGGGAGCAGGCCCGTTGGGAGGCCTACCACGAGGCACTCCGTACGACGGGCAGACCGCCGGTCGGCTGGGAGGACCCGACGGCGGGCCCCTCGGCCCCGTAGACCGGTCTGCGGGGCCGAGGGTGCCGGGGTGCCCTCACCGGGTGCCACCGACCGCTGGCGACGCCACCGTCAGATGATCTCGTCGTCCAATGCCGTCCGGAAGGCGGCCAGGGCCTCGCTCGTGCGGATCTGGTAGCCCTGCACCTTCCCCGTGCCGGGGCCGAGGGCGACGATCGGGGACTCCAGGCCGCTGTCCCACAGTCCCTCGACGGCTCCTTGCTTGATGACCTTGCGGAACGAACTGGCGTGGCCTCGCAGGCTGGATCCGTCGTTGTCCCGCAGGTCGTCGGCGTCCACCTTGCCGTCGCGGGCTACCGCCTCCCGTAGGATCCGCTGGGCGCGCGGGGTGCACAAGCCGTAGAAGAGGCGGGCGCGGTCGGCGTTCCATCCGGGGTCGTTGCGCAAGGATGCGCGGTGCTTGTCGAACAGCGCGAGCAGATCCTGCTCGAACTCCGGTGTTGGGTTCTTTACAGTGACGACGATTTCCACGCGCCCCCCTGTTGTAGTAGACGAAAGTAAACCCGTGAAAGACGGTAGCGCCCGACGTCCCGTCAGGCAAGGTCTATCTACGTTTACCTAAACCTACCCTGCGCGGCTCCCGGATCCGGCCCTACCCCTCATCGGTTGTCATAACTGCCCCTACCGCAACCGAACCTGACGCGCCCTCACCGTGTTACCGCCGGTACCCCCGTATATTCTTCAATATACGAGGGTGGTTGCGTGAGAGGAGATTTCCATGATCGGTGCCGGTGACCGTGTCGACGTCGTTATGGACGCGTACGTGGAAGAGGACGCGTACCGCGTCGTCATGGTCGGCGTGTTCCGCCCCGGCCAGCCGCTGCCCGCCATCCCCGACGGGGCGAGGCGCAACGTCGTCCAGACCTGGCTTGAGGTCCCGCACAGCGCCCGGGTGTTCGCACTGGGCAGGGGGCAGGATGCCTGACGAGGTAGTCGACGCCGAACTCGTGGAGGACGACCGCCTGCCGGCCGCCCTCACCGATCCGGGCATCGTCCTCGGCGGCGCCCTGGCCCGGCCGGTCCTCACACAGCACACCGTGCTGCGCCCGGGGGAGCTGCCCACCACCGAACGCCCGCAGTACACCGCGGCGGACTTCTACGTCTCCCAGGAGACGGCCGAAGCCATGGACGAGCGGTCGCGGCCCAAGAACACCGACCGCAACCGCAAGTCGCAGTGCCGCATGTTCGAGGACTGGTGCGCCGAGATGGGCCGGGTGGCCGTCCCGTGCACGACCGCCACGTACATCGAGTACATCGCCTCCCTCATCGCCCAGGACCGGTACGCCCCCAACTCCCTGCGCACCCACAAGAGCGCGGTACGCGCCATGCAGCCCGAGGACGCCAAGCCCGGCACGTCCGTCGTCAACGGCCTCATCAACGAGTACGCCGTGGACTGGGGCAAGCGGAACCGGGTGAGGAAGGCGCCCGCCATCTCGGACGCCAACTTCCGCGCGATGGTGGCCAGTTGCGACCAGCGCCACCCCATCGGCATCCGGGACCGGTGCGTGCTCCTCCTCGGCCGGGGCGCCCTGAACCGGCGCATCGAACTCGCCGACCTGCTGCTGTCGGACGTCGAGGTGGACGACGACTTCGTCTCCGAGGGCGTCCGGTTCTCCAAGACGGACCAGGAGGGCGAGGGAGAGACCACCGACATCCCGGCCGAGCCCGACGACATCCTCATGTGCCCCGTGGACGCGACCCGGGCGTGGTTCGGCATGCTGCACCGCCTCGGCGTCCGCGACGGGGCGTTCTTCCGGGCCCTGACCGTCGCGGGCACTCTGCAGAACCGGTCCCGCTCGAAGCGCGGTGACCACGTCTCCGGGGACGCCGTCAACGACTGGATTCGAGGACGGGCGTTCGCGGCCGGCCTGCCCAACTGGTCCAAGGTGACCGCGCACTCCCTACGCCGCACCGGCGCGCAGCGCATCGCCGCGGCCGGCGGCGACCCCACGAAGCAGGGCCGGTGGAAGGCCGGTTCGGTCGTGGTGAAGAGGGAGTACCTGGACCGCGCGCAGTCCCGCAAGGAGAACCCGTGGCTGCTGGTGCAGGAACAGCAGCGCAAGCAGGCCGACCAGTAGCGGGGTGGGGGGAGACCTCCTCGGGTGTGCGAGGTTAACGTGCAGCGTTCAACCAACACGCGAGGAGGGGGCCATACCCATGGACGACTGGGAACGGCAGCAGAACGAGGAGCTGTTCCGGCAGCAGGCGAGCGACTACATGGCCCAGCACAGCTGGCACATGAAGGAGCAGGAAGCCCGGCAGTGGGCGCAGGACAACCCCGACGTCTTCGCACCCGTCGACTACAGCAATCCCCTCGACGTCCTCATCGTGTACGGCGCCATCCTGCTCGTCGGGGGCTGCGCCATCTACGCGTTGTTCGCGACGATCTTCGGCGACTGACCGGTCACCTGGCCCGGCGGAAGGGGTCGGCAGCGTCGCCGCGCAGCACCGCGTGGACGAGCTGGGCGACCTCGGAGGCGCCAGCCACCGTGGCGGGGGCGTGGATGGTGTAGGACGTCGTCCGGAGCGCGTTCACCATCAGCTCCCAGCCGCTGTCCGCGTAGAGCGCGACGGCCAGGCCGCCATCCGTCCCCCACCGGGGGCCGCCGGGCACCGGCGCGACGCCGACACCCATACGGACCGGAGTGGGCACGACCTCCAGGCCCTCGGCGGTCAGCGCGGCGGTCAACGCGCGCCCGAGCTGGTTCAGTTCGGCGGACGTCCGCTCGTCCTGCGGCCGGCCGTACCGTCGGGCGACTGCTTCGGCGGCGGCCAGGGCGAGCCAGCCGCCATCGTCGGCAGCCTTCTGGTCCAGGCCGTGCTGCTCGGCGGTAGCAAGGTAGCCGTCCAGCAGGGCGGCGGCCTCGGCAACGACGCTGGGGGCGTACAGGCCCGCGTAGCCGTCGTAGATGCGGCGGACCCGAGCCTGGGAGGCGTCGCTGGGGGCATCGGTGACGAGGCGCCCCTCCCGGGCGACGACCGCGCCCGTGGCCATGTCGACCACCGGGCCCTCCCCGCGCGCACTCATGCGACGCAGGGCCTCTTGGAGCTGCGGGGGCATGTCGTCAGGGTGCAGCGGGGGGAGGTCGAGGTCGTCCTCGTGGGTCACTGGGTCCACTCCCTGATCTCCTCGGCGACCTGCCGGACGCTGACCTCGCCCCGCTTGATACGGGCCGCCAGGTCGGCGGCTACCTTCGGCTGGACGTCCACCACCAGGCCGCTCGCGGCGAGGTAGGAGGTAGCCACGACGACACCGAACAGCTCGTTGAAGTTCTCCAGCCCAGGCACGCGGACCAACTGGTGCATGAGCGCGGCCGCCCGGTGGTGCGGCTGGGCGTAGACGAGGGTGTCCATCACCTCGTCGGTGTGCCGGGCGACGGCCGCGGCGAAGGTCCCGTGATCGATGATGTCCGGGTCGCCGGGCAGCATCAGGCGAGCAACCTCGGACAGCCACCGCCGGTCAACGCGTACGATCACGCGGCCGCTGCCTCCTGGCCCGGCACCGGGTACCCGAACGCCTCGGCGAAGACGGGAGCGAACAGGGCCGTGTAGTGCTCAGCGGCCGCGAGGAACCGGCGCTTCTGCTCGGCCTCGGTGAGCACCTGGCCAGCGACCTCGGCGACCTCCATACCGGAGGCTGCGGCCCGCTCCTCGATGCCCTCGAAGGTCTCGTCGTCGACCTGCACCCTGATCTCCTTCATGCCCCGAGCGTAGCGGCCCGCGCGGGCCGCTACATCCCCCTTCTCCGGCTCTTCACCGGCCGGAGGGACGGCCGCTCCAGTCCTCGGGGGCGTTCGGCGCCTCGACGTCGTCGTAGAGGGTTCGGTACTCGGCGAGGTTCGCGGCGTAGTGCGCCCGGCCCGCTTCGGTCACGTACAGGACGGCGAAGTCCTCGGGGACGCCGTCCCGGACGCCGATCGGGGGGCACAGCCACCGGGAGATCGGTTTCTGCGCAGCGAGTGGGGCGCCGCGGTGGTCGAGGAGCCTGGCCAGGGCGGTCGTGCTGCGGGTGATGCGGGGCACCTGCGTGTTCGTGATCCCTGCGGGGAGGTCCATCAGTTCCTGCGGGGGAAGGCTGCTGCCCTGGTTCCAGTGCTTCCAGTACGTCCCCCACTGCTCCTTGACCCACAGGTGGTCGGCCAGGTCGGCGCGGACGAGGGAGACCAGGATCAGGAAGGCGGCCCGGGGCAGGAGGCCGCGGGGCTTGCTCAGCTTGTGGTCGGCGAGTCCGTCGTGGGCGCCCTCGGGGAACTGCTCGGGTACGGGCGCCTCCACGTCCGGCCACAGTTCGGCGTAGCACCGGACGTGCTGCTCGTAGTGCGCTCGGCCGGCGTCCGTCAGCATCACCCGTCGCTCCGTCGGGGTGATCACATGGCCTGGCCGGAAGGGGCTCTCGTACGGTTCGCCGTCGGTCTCGACGTTCCGGGTCTCGACGAGTCGGCCGCCCTTCCGGTCCATCTGCTGGAGGAAGAACAGGGCCTTGTGTGAGGGGGCGCGGTCCTCGTACGGGGTGCCGCGTGGGGAGATCTCCGGCAGGCCGTCGGGGCCCGCACGGTAGAGGCGCACCAGGTTGGACCACAGCCACTCGGAGAGCATCCCGCGCGGCGCGGACTTCGGCGCGGTGTGCCCGAGGCCCGCGCGGGCCGTGGCCCGGCCGATGGTGGTCAGCTTGACGCGCACCCGGGGCACCAGGCCGAGAACCGTCTGGATCAGGTCCTCCATGACCTCGACCAGCCCGCGGCGGCGCAGGGCGGCGAGGGAGGACCCGGCGCCCTGGTCGTGCTCACCCTTCGCGCGGAGCTGGTGCTGGATGGACGTGTAGCCGACGAGGTCCTTCGGGAGCTTGATGCTGAACGTCTGCCACCGCCATTCGCTCGCCGGTGGCCCGTGGCCCCAGTCGAAGGCGCCGCCGCGCTGGTTGGCCTCTGCGTTCTGGTCGGCGTCGTAGATCGCCGTCAGATACGTCTGCTGACGCTCGTTCAGTTCCGCCCAGAGCTCGGCGGGTTGAGGTCGTGGCATGCCTGGCATTCTAACCCCAACCTATCGACCTATCTAGACTGATTGGATATATTGGAGTGGTGATCGAGACCGAAACACCCGCCGAGCGCATCGCCGGAGACCTCGCCCTGGCCATACACCAGGGCCTCATCCGGGCGGACGAGCAACTCCCCACCCAGGCCCACCTCATGAAGGCCTACAACGTCGCCACCGCGACCGCCTCCTCCGCCCTCGCCAAACTCCAGGCCGCCGGCCTCACCCGCAGCGAGCGCGGCCGCGGAACCTTCGCCGTCGCCACCCACCGGATCTGGAACAACCCGATCCTCGACGTCATGGCCGCCGCAGCCCTGTGCCGCTCCCTCGCCTCGTACACCTTCGGGAAGGGCGACGACACTCCTAGGCTGCCCGTGGGAGGCGACCCGGCCTGGCTCACCGAGTACGAAGAGGAGTGGACCCGCCCCGGCCGCATGGTCGACGTCTCCGCCCTCGTCGGCATCGACCGCCACGTCCTGCGCTGGATGAGCGAGGCACTCCTGTCCGCCGCCCGCCGCCTCGTCGCCTCCGGACAGACCGACGCCGACACCCACCTCATCGAGGCCGCCCGCGCCCTCCTCCGCGACGGCGGCCGCCGCCCCGAGAACCAGCCCGCCATCGCCCACTGGGGCGGCCCCACCCCCACCGACGAGGATGTCGTCCTGCGGATCTGGCCCGAGCGCGCCAACCCCCAGCCGCTCGACCCCAGCTCCCCACCGTTCTAGGAGAACGCATGCCCACCATCGCCACCCCCGCCGACGCCGACGCCAAGGAAGCCGAGGCTCGGGAACTGACCCACGCCCTCACCTACGGAACGCCCCCAGTCGTCGTCACCGACCCATACGGCTGGCGCTGGGACCTCCTGGACTACGTCGAGGAACTCCGGGAGACCGCCACCTGCATCAGGCAGCAGATCGAGAACAGCCGCGAGCACATTTACAACTACTACGGCCTCCGTGTCCACGTCGGCCTGGGCATCACGTACGACGGTCGCACCGGTTCCATCGTCGGCTTCGCCGGCCAGTACGTCGTCATCCAGCTCGACGGCGACGACGACACGATGATCTGCCACACAGGGAGCCTGGAATACCCGCCGGGAGTCCGAGTCGGACCGGACCCGGACGAGCGGTACGCACACCTCGTCGAAGTCCGCGGCTGACCCCACGCAGCGAAGAGCCCCCTGTCGGTCTCGACCTCCGACAGGGGGCTCACCCCATTTTGCACGACTGCGCCGCGCGGACTCGGGCCCTGTTCTCCCGAAGCTGCGGCGCCACAAGCATGGAGCCAGGGGGTATCGAGATGAAAACCGGTGTTTGTACCCTGTGTGACGGATGCCGTGGATAAACGTTTCTGTCGGCGGCCCCACCAGCAACACCACCACCGCACCGCGAATGCTCCACCCCAGCAAGCCCCAGGACGACCGCCATGACCGACCCCGCCGACCACACCACCCCAGCGATCGTCACCCGGGCCAAGGGCGACGTCGTCACGTTCACCCACCGGGGCGAAGTTCTCACGGGCGTCGTGCTCACCGTCGGCCCCGAGCGGGTGCCCTTCGCCAAGCGCCACACCGGCGTCTTCTCCAGCCACCTCGGCATTCGAGTTCCCGGCCGGGACTGGATGGTGTGGGCCGACTCCGACGACACCTCACTCGCCCGTGAAGGCCCCATCACGGTCACCATCGAGTGGACGCACAGGGACTACTACGGCAAGCACCATGGCACCATGCGCTTCACCCTCCCCACCGCTCTCGACGAGAGCCTGTCCGGCCAGGGCAAAGCCATGCAGTGGCAACTCTCCGCCACCCCCCGCCACGCCCACATCACCGCCGACAACACCGACGGCACCGAACACCACCAGGTCAGCGGCACCCTCGACACCATCACCCGAGCCGCAGCCGCCTGGCTCGGCCTCACCGGCCCCCTCACCATCGCCGAGGCCGCCGTCGACAACCTCCCCGGACCGCCGGACGCCTAGCGCCCGAGCGTTCGCCATCCACCCGCAGGGCCACCGCTTACCCTGCTCCCATGACGACGTCCGCGCCGCCGCCCGCCATCCGCCAGCTCCACACCGCGCTCCGGCGGGCCCTCGCCGACCCCGAGATCAGCACCGGCCACAAGCGGGTCGAGCGGCTGCACACCGTCGTCCGCACCCTGGAACGCGCCGCCGCCGACCTCCCCCCGGACGCCCTGCGCAGCCTCCCAGCCCTCTTCCAGAAGAAGACCCTCGGCCACCCCAGCAAGCCGGACACCATCCTCGGCCGGATCGCCGCCGGCCAGTACCGCACCCGGCCCCCCTACGGCCAGCAACTCACCCCCGCCGCCCAGCGGCACATCATGGACGGCCTCGTCGACCTCAACCGAGCCGCCGGCCGCCGCCCCTTCCCCTGGGAGATCCCCGGCGGCCGCCCCTGGTCCAAGCACACCCGCGAGGCCCTCGACCCCCACGGCCACATCGTCCTGCGCCGCGCGCTCTGCGAACCGGTCCACCCACGCCGTGAGCCGTACCGCCTGCGGCTCCTGGCCGCCCTCGAAGTGCTGTGGGCCACCGGCATCACCCGCGAGGGCCTGGTGTCCCTGAACGTCCACGACATCGCCGACGACCGCTCCACGATCGTGGTGACCCGCAACCCACCCGGGCGCACCGAGGCCACTCAGGAGGTCATCGACCTCCCGGCGAGCGCCCAGGCCGCCGTGGCCCTGTGGCTGCCCGTCCGGAAAGAGGTCATAGACAAGCACCTGCGAGCGGGAAGCGAACACCCGGCGAACCGACCCCTGTTCGTCACCCTGCGGCACACGGCCATCAGCTACCCGGACGGCACGAGCGTGCAGGTCCCGCCCGGGATCCGCATCACCGGCCACGGCCTGGAACGGAACTACTCGGCGTGGGCCCGCCGCCTCAACGGTGAGAACGTCGGCCAACCCCACTGGCCCGTGCCCACCGACCTCTACGTCATCGCCCGGGGCGGCGCCGAGCAGCTGGCGGCCGCCGACGATGCTCAGAGCGCGTGACCGCCTGGCCCCGAAAATCGAACACATGCTTGAATCTGGGCATGGCCCGTTTCCCTCTGGACCTGCTCCAGACCCAGCACGAATGGAATCGCACCGCCGCCGCGCTCGGCCGCCGGCGTGGCCTACCCGTCGAGGCGGCTGCCCCGCTGCGTCGACGGTTGCAGCAGCTGCACCTCCGGATCGAGGCACACCCGTTCTGGGAGACGAGCACCGGCCGATCGGCTGCGGCCAAGGACGAGCTACGGCAGCGCGTCCGGGAGATGGAAGCGGCGGAGGAGAACCTCACCGACCAGCAGCGGCGCATCCTGACGTGCATCAGGGACTGGGTGGCCGAACGCGGTGAGGTGCCCACCATGAGGGAGATCGCCGACCACGTCGGATTGGCCAGCACCGGATCCGTCTCGTACCAGCTCGACAAGATGGAGCGAGCCGGTGTCATCCGCCGGAGCAAGGGCCGGATCGCCCTACGCTGGTGATCATGCTTGAACCTGGACGGTCGCCGCGGGCGGGCCGCTCTGATGGTCCAGGGGGTCTCGGGTCCCCCATTACTTAGACAAGTTATCGGACCCAAGGAGAGGGCCTCGGCCCCGCTCCCCCACAGAGAGGGGGCGGAGCCGAGGGAACCTTTCGTCAAGCGACGACCTTGAACCCGTGCTTCTTGCCGAGCGCGGTGAGCGACGTCAGGCCGGGGATGCCGTCGGCGTCCCTCCCGCTGAAGTGCAGGCGCTTCTGCCACCTGCCGTACGCCTTGATCGTGGCCGTCCCGAACGAGCCGTCCTTCGCGTACTTCTTGTCGGCCTTGTCGAACAGACCCTCGGCGAGGAGCGCCGCCTCGACGATCTGCACACCGGCCTTGTACGTCTGGTGGCCCTGCTTGGCGGTCGGGTCGGTCTTCGCCGCCTTGATCAGCTTGGACAGGGAGACCGTGGGGGTCGGCGTGGACGGCTTCGCCGGGGTGTTGACGGCACCGGGCCAGGTGTAGGAGGCGACAGCCGTGCCGCCGCGCGGGTCGGCCGGGTCCGCGGTGGGCGGGCACACGCCGTCGGCGAACCTCGGCGCGAAGTACCCGACCACCTTCGACGAGGTCCGGACGTTGGTGTGAGACCAGACCCCGTTGCCCTGACCGTTGTCGACGGCCCCGGTCTGTATGGAGTTCCCGCCCTTGGTGTAGACGCTCTGGCTGTCGAACCCGACGACGATCTCCGTGTGCGCGCCGTCGTTGAAGTTCACCCAGGCCCCGACGGACGGGTACAGCGACCACTGGCCGCGGGCCTTCGCCCAGGAGGTGAAGCTGTTGACGTTGTCGGTCTTCGGGACGATCGCGTCGAACCCGCAGTCGTGGTACATGTCCCAGTTGAAGATCACGCACCAGCTGACGCCGTCCTCGCCGTACTCGACGCCGAAGGGGGTGTGGTTGTCCCAGCCGTCGGAGGCGGTCCACGTCTCGTAGATCTTCTCGGGGATGCTTTCGACGTGGTCGAGGAGGGTCCGCCAGTTGGGGACGCCCGAGGGGCTGCCGGCCGCCCAGGTCTGGAGGGCCGCCGCGCTGGTGAAGTTAGCGACGTCCTGGTCGATGGGGCTCTGGCTGTACTGGTGGATGGTCCACGGGTGCTGGATGGCCGGATCCCCGGCCTGGTGGCTGTAGTCGGCGATCCACAGGCCGTCCTCGCAGTACGAGGTGGTGTCGATGTTGAGCCAGAAGTCCCGGCCGCAGTACAGCAGCACCTTGTGCGTCGGCCGGAGCGCCTTGACGGCCTTGAGGAGGGCGTCCTTCTGCGCGCAGGTGACGCCGGAGTCCTCCCAGTCGATGGCGAGGATGTCACCGTCGACGGACGCGGCCTGCTGGACGAAGTACTCGGCCTGGGCCTGCATGTCGCCCGGCCGGGCGAAGTGGTAGAACCCGACGACCGCGCCGTGGGCGCGCGCGTACGCGGCCTGCGCGGACTGCTTCGGGTTGGTGTACGAGACGCCCTCGGTCGCCTTGATGATGACGAAGTCCTGGACGGTGACGTCGTTGAGGGTGGACGACTGGTAGTCGCTGACGTCGATGCCGTGCAGCATCGTGACCTCCGGGTCAGGTAGAGAGGGGCCGGCGCGACCTGGTCGGCCGGGAAGAACGGGGGGCACGGCCGTGCGCGGGCTCTACGCCTCGTCGTCGTGGTCGTGGTGGAGCGATCGGGGCGGCAGCGGGGGCAGTTCGATGCCGAGGGCGCGGGCGATCGCCCGGTTGACCTCCTGCTGGTAGGCCATGTCGCGTTCGTAGGCGTCGCGGTAGGAGCCGCCGGAGTTCGGGACGAGTTCGGCGGCGAGTTGGCGCACGGCCTCCTGACGGCCGCGGACATCTGCGAGGTCTTCACGCAACGCGGCGACGTGTTCCAGCACGCCGGCGCGCGGCGGGTTGGCGTCGGGGTCGCCCAGGAGCAGGTCGAGGCGGTCCCAGCGGTGCACGCGGTGGCGCAGGGCGGGCCGGACACCGCGGACGATGGCGGCGGTGGTGACGAGAGCGGCGAGGGCCTCGCCGAGGTAGGACATGGTCGCGAGGGCAGTGGAGCCCGGGGACGCGAGGAGCACGAAGGCCGCCTCTCGGTGCAGCAGGGTCCCGCGCCCGGGGACGGGGCGCGGGACCGGACGGTGGGGGGTGTGGAAGATCAGTGGGCGCGGCCCGCGAGGATGAGCAGGAGCACGGCCACGTCCAGGGCCACCGCCAGGGCGTAGATGGAGCGGGTCACCACCCGCTCCCGGCGGTGGCCGTTCACGCCTTCGCTCGCAGCTGGATCGCGTCGATGTAGCGGCGCAGGGCGACGTAGGTGGACAGCCGCATCCGGAACTCACCGTGCAGGCCCCAGCCGGTCGACCAGGAGTTCCGGAACCGCAGGACGGTCTTCTCGGGGATGACGTGGCCGCGGGCGTCCTGGGCGATCTCGTCGATGCCGATGGCGATGACCTCGTGGCCACCGGCGACGGCGCTGGCCTGCCAGTCGCCGGAGTCGATGAACCCGTTGGCGTCCGGGGTGAACCAGGCCTGGAACCAGGGGGTTCCGACGAGGACCGGGCCGTGCTGGAGGAGGGAGCAAAGGTCGTCGGCGGTGGTGGCGTGGACGTAGCCGCCGATCAGGCCGCGCTTCTTGAGGGCGCGGGCGATGCCGAGGCCGGAGGAGCCGGTGTCGTCCGGCGGCCACTGCTTGGGGAACTCGTCGTCGACGGTCTCCTCGTGGTACAGGCAGATCGCGTACCGCTCGCAGACGACCGGGTCGGTGGCGGACAGGCCGACCTCGGCGAGCCGGGCCGCACCGAGGAGGAAGGCGAGCGCGGCGGTGCCGGCGTTCGCGGTGCACGAGCCGAGCGCCTTCACCTTCTTCGCGCCGGGCACCAGCTTGCTGGTGTCGATGCCCTGGGTGTCGAGGTCTTCCTGGTCGAGGATCGGGATCGGGATCTCGTGCCGGACCGTGTGCAGCGTCTGCGAGGTGACGTGCCGGTGCAGGTACTCGAGGGAGCGGGCGTCGAGTCGACGGTGGCGTCCGAGGCGGACGTCGGTCGGCTGGTAGCGGTGTACGAGGGTGCCGTGGGTGAGCACTGGTCCTCCGGGCATGAAAAAGGCCCCCAGCAGGTGCTGGGGGCCTTTGTGAGTGGGGCGGGTGGAGCGCGTGGCGGGAGGTGGAGAGGTGGGGGTCAGCCGCTGATCCAGTGCACCGTCAGCATGGGACCGAAGCCGGTGGTGGCGGAGGTGGTCAGGGCGCCACCGCTGCTCTGCCAGCACACCAGCTCGATGTAGTCGCCGACGTTGCAGAACTGTTCGGTGTAGACGGACTGGGCCCAGGAGTTCGTGGCGATTCCCGAGCCCTGAGCGACGCCACCACGAGCGTTGACGCCGTTGATGTTGATGCCGACTTTCCGGTTGCCGGTCGCGCTGGGGGCGATCGCGAGCGTCGCGGATATTGCGTACGTACCGGCAACCTGGACGACGTACCGCGAGGAGTTGACGGTCGGACTGTGCCCGTTGTCGCTGTCGTAGTCCTCGCTGTCCAGCGTGATCGGGGTGTCCGTCGTGCCGCTGGCGATGGACTGTGACGTCGAGGCGTACCCCTTGAAGCGGGGCACCCCGTTGCTGCCCGATCCCAGCAGGAAGTCAGCCGGCGCCTTCACGCCGGCGTTCCACAGTGCGCCGGTCAGGAACTGGCCCGGCGTTTCGGACGCGACTACGGGCACGGTGCGGGCCACGGAAGCCTCCTAGTAGGCAAAGGCGATGTCGTCGAAGGCCGCGCTGATGTCCCACGTCGTCGGGTCGGTGACCCCGGACGGGAGCGGCTCGGAGATCAGGTCGTTCGCGCTGTGCGCGTTGACGGTGTTCGAGGTGAAGGTCACCGTCGCGGTCGTCCAGCCCGGCGACGTCGCGCTGACGGCCTGGACGGTGACCGTCTCCGCGTTCGCGGTGCCCATCCCGAGGACCAGCTGTTGCCCGGCCGCGAGCTGGGACGCCAGCGGGTTCGTGCTCTCGCGCCGGTTGTTGATCGTGACCGAGTTCGCGCCCGCGGCGATAGTGGACGCGAGCGCCGCGTACCAGGCGGTGAAAATCCCGTAGGGGGTGAGGTCAGCTGGGCTGCACTGGAGCGTGAGCACTGCCTCGTTGTTGTCGTCCAGCTCCCACGCCATGTTCTCCACGAAGCAGTCGACCTGAATGGCGGGCCCGTTCGGGGACCGTCGCATCACCCGAATTCGGGTCCCGAGTTCGAGAGACAGGCAGACCAGCCAGAGCGCCGGATTCCCGGCCGGGTGGAGCTTGAGGGAACTCACGCGGGTCGCGGGCTGCCGATACCTGGACAGCAGGTAGTTCGCGGCGTCCTGGCACTCGTCGGTACTGGTGACGTTGATCGTCCGCGTCATGGTCCGCGGGAAGTACGCGGCCTGGGAGGCGTCGTCGGAGGCGTAGAACGCCTGCGACGTGGCCTCCTGCGTGATCGTGATGTCGTTCGACAGGTGCGTGCTGTCGAAGTCCAGCTCGCACTCTTCGTACGGCAACTCGCCCAGGTCAGCGCGCTCCCCGAACGTGTACATGGGGGTGAGGGCGTTGTAGCGGGTGCTGCGGGACCGGAAGGTCACGTTGCCTGCGGCGTCGACGAAGTGGTTGCCGTTCTCGCTGTCGACGACTGCTTGGAGCGCGGACAGTGCGTCCTGCCCCTCGACGTTCGCGGGTCCCATGCTCGTCGTCAGCCCGGTCTGGATGTTCGAGCCGCCGCTGTATCCCGCGTAGCGCAGGATCCGCTGATAGCGGGCATCCGTGGACTCGCCAGCACATGCCGCTTTCCACGCCGCGTAGATGTTCCGCTGGGTCGATCCGCTCAACGCCGTCGGCCATTCCGCGACGAACGAGATGTTGCCCTTGAAGTTGAACGTCGTGCCGTTACCCACGGTCGGGTCGACCCATCCCCCGACGTTGTCGGAGATCAGGCCCGCGGGCTCCAGCGCCGGATCGAAGCTACCCCACGCGGCTGTCGCCCCGTCGAGGGTGATGAGCAGCTGCGCGTTGGCTCGGCTGTAGCTGATGGTGACGAGGTGCCAGTTGCCGTCGGCGGCGTTGATGGTCGTGCTGGGGACGAAGGACACCCCTGGGGATGATGTGGGGCCACTGGTGGTGAATCGCAGGAGGCCATCGGTGCCGATGTACCAGTACATCAGCGCGCCGGCGGGGTTCCCGTTGACGCGCGTCCGGGAGAACGACGACCAGAGGACCGCCAGCGTTGTCGGGGCGGGACCGGTGTAGCGGAACGCGAACATCCGCGACCACGTGCTGAGGTCGGAGGGGCCGATGATCCCAGCCGAGGACAGCTTGAAGAACGAGGCGCCGCCGGTCACCAGGTTGGTGCCCGGGTTGGAGTTGACGATGGAGGAGACGGTGCCCGAGCTGCCGGTGTAGATGCCGTTTACGGTGTCGGTCGCCGTGATGCTCGCGCCGAAGGTGATCGTCCCCGCGCCGTATTTGCCGATCCCGATCTGCATCGACGGGTTGTTGCCGGTCCAGTCGGCTGCGGTCGTCGACCCGGCCGGATCGTCCAACTTGTACAGGAAGCGGGGCCCGCCGCTGGAGTTGATCTCCATGGTGAGGGCGTCGTTCAACTGCCGCTGGCTCAGCAGGGAGAACGTGTCGACCGCGACGGGCTGGACGATGGCGTACTGGCCGCCCATGTCCCACGACGACGGCCAGCGTTCCGTCCAACCCGTGTACATGGCGTACCAGGCGCCGGGGCACGTCCACGTGGTGGCGGCCGGGCCCTTCTCCAGCTGCCAGCCGCACACCTGGATGTTCGCGGTGGCGGCGGCCGTGGCGGCCGTGGCGACACCGACGTCGATACCGGCCGCGTTCGCGGGCGCCGTGGCGGTGACGGTGAGGTAGGTCCACCCGGCGGTCGTCGACCCGGTCAGGGTGCTGGCCGAGCCGTAGACGTAGCTGCTCGGGGTCGAGGAGCCGATGGTGTACCAGCCGATGAACGCCTGCACGCTCAGGCTCGTCGACGCGGTCACGTTGCGCACCCGCAGCTGCACCGTGTACGTCGTGCCCGGGATCACAGACCAGCGTGGAGTGTGGCACGGCCGCGCACCGGCCGCCGTCGCGGACGGTACCGAGAACTGCATGACGGTGGCGCCCATCCATGCAGCCGACGTCGCCACGAAGGAGCCGCCGCTGGTGTCGGTGGTGGAGAATATGTCGGTGGTGCGCGAGGAGATGGTGCCGCTGAACCCGCCGAGGGTGCCCGCGGTGGCGGCGACCTGGTCGAGGAGGTTCCTCGACGGCGGCCACTGCGCCCGCAGCCGGTACGGCTGGTACGGGAGGATGTGCCCGGCCCACGGGCCGGTGGCGTTGTTGGGGTCGAGGGTGGCGTCCTCGTTGTTCAGGGTGACGGTCGCCTCGCCCGAGCGGACCTGATCCGTCTCGTACTGGCGGCCCCGCTGCACGCTCGCTGAGCCCTCGGTGCGGTCGGTGACCTCGACGTAGCGGTCCAGGGGTCCCGCGCCGTTGTTCGCCGACCAGAACGGCCCCCACCCGTATTCCATGCGGGGCCAGTTCAGGTTGTAGGCGCCCCCGAGGCGTGTGTTGACGTTGGCGAACACAGTGACGTTGCCCGCGAGTTCGGCGGCGCCAGCCGCTGACTCGAACCGGAACGTGACGTTGGTGGCGTCCCAGGTGTAGGCGAGGGAGGCCAGCGTGGTCCAGTTCAGGCCGTCAGGGGAGGTGTCGGCGTAGAAGGAGCCGGCCGACTCCCGCAGCCTCCACCAGCGGTGCATGTGCGGGTCGTAGGTGGGGAGGGTGGTGTTGGTGGTCGTCCCGGAGTTCTGGACGGCCAGCCGGAAGACACCGGACTCGTAGCGGATCGCGATCGAGTTGTTCGCGTCGTACCGCACCCGCATGATCGATTTCGTGTTCCCGGCACCGTTCGCGGCGACGGTGACCTGCGCGTACACGTACGAGCCGGTCGCGTCGTACAGGGTGCTCGTCCCGAAGGTGTTCGTCGCGCCGGACGCCGTCGGCACGGCGAGGGACACCTCGTCGTTGGCGGTGTCCAGCGTCGCCGTACCGGCCGTGATCGACCCCCACCGCGCGGTGTTGATCGCCGCGTCGGTGAACGGATCGACGAGTTTTTCCAGCTTGAGGTTGGCCACCGGGCACCACCCATCCGGCGCCCGGTGGCGCCTCTCGATCTATCGCTTGTACGGCTCGTATGTCTTCGAGTTGCGGGCCCCCAGGCGGAGCATCTGCTTCTCGACGACGTCGCGGAGGTTCTTCTCGGTGAGGACGTGGCCCTTGACCTCCACGTGGACGGTCGTCTGGTGGATGACCGTGCCGCCGCCGGCGGCCGCGGCGAGCGACATGCCGCTGCCGGTGAAGTCGCTGGCGCCCACCATGGAGGCGGCGAGACGGCTGATCGCGCCGGTCGCGTGCGTTGCGCCGTCGTCGACACCGGCCGCCAGGCCCCTGGGGATCCACTGGCCGATCGCCGCGAACACCCGCGAGGGGCTGTGGATGCCGAGCGCCTTCTTGATCGCCTTCTGCATGCTCTTGGCGATCTTGAGCATTTGCTGTTCGATCTTCTTCTCTTGGGACTGGAGTCCCTTGACCAGGCCCTGCGCGGCCTTGATGCCCGACCCGTACATCGAGTCGGCCACGGCCTTGCCCGCGTTGGTCGCCGCAGCGTTCGTCGTCTTGTTGACGGCGTTGATCTGATCGATTTGCGACTTCGTCGCCCCAGAGAGCGCGGCGGCCGTAGCGCCGCCCTGGTCCACGCCGGCCGCAGCGATCTGCGCGATGAGGTCGCTGCTCAGGCCCTTCTTCTTCAGCGCCTGGAGCTGCGCGCTGAACTGGACGGCCTTGGCCATCTGGTCGCGCATCTTGTTGAGGACGTCCTGCGCGGTGAGCGCAACACCGTCCTGCGGGGCCTCCGTGACGATCGAAAAGCCCTGCTTGATGCCGTCGGCCGTCGACTTGACCTGGTCAGACCACTGCTTCTGGAGGCTTTTCAGCTTCGACTGAGCGGTCTTGAGCTGCGCGGCGACGCTGTCCCGCTTGGCGGCCAGCGACCGGAGGAGCTTGTCCTCCTTCTTGACGTTCGCCTCCAGCTTCTTGAGGGTCGCCTCGTGGGACTTCACCCACCGGTTACTGACGCCCTTCGTGCCCTTGAGGTCAGCGACCTTGTTGTAGGTCTGGATGAGCAGGGACTCGATCCGCCGAGTCGCTGCCTTCACCCGGGCGGTCGAGCCGGTCAGACCGTCGACGAGACCCTCGTTGACGTAGATGCCGAGGCTGCGGAACACACGGCTCGGAGACGCGATGCCCAGGGTCTTGGCGAACGCGTCCGAGGTGGCCTGAGCGGCGCCCCGCATGATCGCCACCGGGTTCGAGGAGTTCTCGCGGATACCCTGTGCCAAGCCGTCCATCAGGGCGCGCCCCGAATGCAGCGTCCAGCCGCGCCCGGAGAACGGGCCCGTCTTCGCCGGGCTGTGCGGGAAGAGATCGCTGACGGACGACAGCACGCTGTGCGTCGCGTTCACCGCCGCGCTCACCATCGACTTGATGCCGCTGACGAACCCCTGGAGCAGCGCCCGGCCCGAGGAGTACAGGTACGAGCCCAGGTTCCCGAGCGCAGCCCGCGCTCTCCCGGGCACGCCCCGCACCCACGTGATCGCCTCGGTCGCTTTCGCGACGGTGGCCGACTTGAACTCCGACCAGGCCGTCGAGGCCCTCGACGACAGACCGCTGCCGAGGCTGGAGAGGTAGCCGTAGATCCGGCCAGGCAATCCGCTGACCCAACTACCGAGGGAGCGGCCGACGGACACGGTCGCCTTGTAGGCGTCCGAGAACCCGGAGGAGATCTTCCCCCAGTACTTGATCACCAGGTCGACCGCGAGACCGATCGGTCCGGTGATCAGCCCGAGCAGCAGCTGCCAGTGCGACTTCACGAACCCGACGACCCACGAGACGGCCGTCGACACGGCAGAGCTGATCTGGCTCCAGTATTTGATCACCAGTACGATCGCGAGGCCGATCGGCCCGGTGATCAGCACCAGCATCAACTGCCAGTGCGACTTGACGAACCCGACGACCCAGCCGATCACCGCGGCGATGCCCCGGAACGCCGTATCGACGAACGCCCGGAACCAACCGATCTTGTTGTACGCCAGGATCAGGCCCGCAACGAGAGCGACAATCGCGATGACGACCAGGGTGAGCGGGCTCGCCATCATGGCCATGTTCAGCAGCCACTGAGCGGTCGCCGCAGCCTTCTCCGCGATCGCTGCGGCAGCCACCTGGACTTTCTGTACCGCCCAGGCGGCCGCCGACCGGATGGCGGCGAGCGTCGAAGCTGCGGTGGCCTTCGCGAAGTTCCAGGACGCGAGGGCGGCGGTCTTCATGGCCAGGCCGACAGCCTTGACGCCGTTGACCATGCCGGTCCAGGCGGACGCGGCACCCGCCTTCGTCGCCCGGCCGACGGTCGTGGCGAACGTGCGGACGCCCGAGATGGCCCGCTTCGAGCCGGAGACCGAAGCGTCCCAGCCCTTGCGGAGGATCCCGCCGAAGCTGCCCGCCTTCCCGGAGAACGCGGACTCGGCGACCCGGGCGTCCTTGAAGCCCTGGGCGACGCGGCGGCCCATGTTGATGCCGGCCATGCCCATCCGCCCGAAGGCAGACAGGCTCTTGACTCCCGAGGTGACCACCTTCGCCGTGTAGGCGACGACGGACAGGGCGAGGACGCCGCCGATGACCGCGGCGAGCGCGGCAGCAGCGGTCTTGTGCTGAACGAAGAAGGTGATGACCGCGGAGACAACCGGGATGAGCTTGGTCCCGATGTCGATGGCGAGGACTTCCGCCCGCTGCTTGAGCTGCGCCATCTGGACGTTGAGGCTCTTGCTGGTCTCCTTCCAGCCCTCGACGTCCTTGCTGCTGTGGTTCAGCGACTTGCCGATCTTCTCGACACGATCGTTGAACCCGGCCATGTTCTCCTTGCCGGTGAGCTGCAAGGTGGTGTTGAGGCCGATTGCACCGCCGGTCATCCGGGCGATGGCGTCGGTGTACGTCTTGGCCGCAGGGCCGCCCTTCTTGAGGGCGTCGCTGAACCCGTGGGTCTTGTTCTGCAACGTGGCGTACTGGCTCAGCAGGTTCGCCTGCTCGGGCGGGAGGCCCTTCAGCGCCTGCCGCCAGTCCGCGAGGCTCAGCTTCCCCGAGCTGTACGAGCGCGCCAGGCTCTGGATGCCCTTGGGCATGCTGCGGACCATGGTGTCCGCGTCCTTGGCCGCCTGAGTCGACTTGTTGAACGCGCTGATCAGTACGGTGCCCGACGGGCCCATCTTCGACAGGACTGCCTTCGACAGCATGTCGAGGGTGCCCGTCAGGCCCCGTTTGCCGAGCTTGGTGGAGACGTCGATCGAGGACAGGCCGAAGCGCTGCATCTCCTTGACCGCTACGTCGTTCGGCTTGGCCAGGTTGCGGATGGTGGAGGCGAGTTCCTGCGTGCCCTCTCGGGCGGAGGTGCCGTGCTGCGTGAGCGTGGCCAGGGCGCCCGCAACCTGATCGAACCCGATCTTGTTGGCGGAGGCGAGGGGGAGGACCGTGGACAGGGAGCCCGCGAACTCCTCCATGGTCATCTTGCCTTCACCAGCGGCCGTTTTGAGCGCGTTCATGACACGCACGGAGTCGGACGCGTGGTAGTGGTACGACGCCATGACGCTGGTCATCGCGTTGGTCACGGTGCTGAGTTGGGCGTTCTCCTCGCGGGCGCCCTGGGCGGCCGCCTTGAGGACCGTGATGCCCTGGGCGCCCCTGTACCCGGCCTTTTCGACCTGGTACATGCCGTCGGTCAGGTTCGGGATCGTGGTGCCGGTATCTGCGGCAACGTCCTTGATGCCCTGCCGGACCGTCTGGAGGCCCTTGAGGCTCTCCCCCGCCGCGGTGTGCAGGACCAGGGTCTCGGACTGGAAGTCCGCGGCCATCTTGGTGCTCGCCACCGCGACGCCCGCGCCGATCAGGGAGACCGAGCGGCCCATCGTGGCGAGGCCGGCGTACGCCGTCGCCCCAGCCTTCTTGAAACCGCCCGCAGTGCCGTCGACCCGCGTACGGGCCTCGGCGAGCGTCCCCTTGAGCTGGGTGATGTCGCCCATGAGGCGGACCACCACGGGCGGCAGAAGGGTGCCCTGAGACACGGCGCCCCCCTTCCTGGGTAGGGCGCCGTGGGCGCGGTGTTACGTCACGTCAGTGGCGGCGGCTGATCGCCGTTCGCCACGCGGAGTGGTAGATGTTCGTGAGCGCGCCGGTCGCCGCGAGCCGCTCGTACGACGGCTGCACGAACGGGCGTGGCGGGAGCACGGTGGCTCCCCCGCGCCCGGTGGGGCCGCCAAGTTCCTGGATCCGCCCGTACACGGCCGTCGGCCCGACCTCGGCCATCCACCGGCCCATCCCGAGCGGAACGGGCCCCTGCACGGTGATCGAGCGGCGCAGCGTGCCCGTGATGAGCGACGGAGGCTCCCCGGGGCTGGACGGCGTCGGAGTACCGCGCCGGTGACTGCTCGTCGCCAGCGTGGTCTTGATCTCCCGCTCCAGGAGGTGGGAGGCCTGTGCCGTCGCCACCCGGGTTGCCGCGCTGACGGAGGTGAACAGCCCCACGAGCGCGGCGTTCAGCTCGGCAACGCCGATGACCTCGACTGCCTGCCCGGACACGGCTCACCCCCGTTCGGCGTCCTTCATGGCCTTCTCCTGCTTGGCCGCCTTGACCTCGTCGAGGACGACCGCCATCTGCGGAAGCCACACGTCCAGCCACGCCGGGAGTTCATCGACCTGCGCCGGGGTCCACCGGTACCGCTCGGCGTACCAGAGGTAGTCGAACGCCTGGTCAACCGGTGTGATCGGGTGACCAGGCGGGACCTTCTCCCCCTCCAGCCGGGCCCTTAGGCGGCGGAGGGCTCGGTAGGGGACGCCGGGTCCGCAACGTCCTTCGGGTCCGGCTTCTCCGGGAAGAGGACCGCGCGGGCGGGCTCGATGGCCTCATTGAGGGCCTCGTCGTCCTCCAGCGGGATCAACTCCAGGGAGCCGGGCGCCTCGCTCGGGACCGGCATCGGGTACGACCAGTCCAGGATGAGGACGGTGAGCAGCCCGTTGAGGAGGTCGAGGGACTGGCCGACGTCGCCGCCCTCGACGCTCTTGATGGCGCGCATGGCGCGCTGCTTGTCGCCGCGCCGCAGGGTCTGGGGGTCACGCAGCTGGACCCAGCCGCCGGAAGGGAGCTTGACGCGCTCGGTCGTGGACATGGCTTCTCCGATACAGGTGAGGGAGTGAGGGTGAGAGAGGATCAGAACGTGCCGGGCGGGACGTTGTTGGTCATGGTGACCTTGATGGGGCTGTAGCCCCCGCTGCCCCCGGCGTTGGTGGTGTTGAGGATCGCGTTGAAGGAGTTGCTGTATTCCACCGCGGACTTGGAGCCGTCGGCCTCGGAGTCGGTGAACGCGGCCGCGCCCAGGTCGACCTGAAACGTGATCTTGTTGGGGCCGGTGAGCCCGTTGTCGAGGATGAGCTGCAACGACGGCTGGGTGTTGTTCAGCATCCACAGCAGCGGGCTCTCGTCCGCAGCGATGAACGTGAGCTTGCCCTCCACCGAGACGCCGCCGCGCTGGATGATGTACGGGTTCTGGGAGCCGGTGGTCGTGAACTTGGGCTCCAGCTCGCGCTTGATGGTCAGTTCGCCGTCGCTGACCGTGGAGATCAGGGTGCCGCCGGCCGCGGGGCCGCCGATGCCGATGACCATCCGCCAGGAGGCGACAGGCAGCACCGTCGACGGGTTCGCGACGGGCGTGGCCCCGGCCGGGATGGACGCCCACGACGTCCCCTTGCCCGACCAGGTCAGCAGCTCCGACTCCGCCGACCACTTCAGCCCGAGTTCGGACAGGCACAGGCCCGGGTAGATGCGGGCGCCGGTCGCCGCGGTGGGGCCGAGGAAGTGGGTCAGGGCGTGGGTCATCGGCTGGCTTGAGCCGGACCCGTTGAGGAGGCTGTACGCCTGGGAGTACGGGCCGGTGACCGGCTGCACCGGCTGCCCGATGGCGTGCTGGAACACCAGTCCGCCGGACGGGGTGGTGAGCGGGATGGTGTACGGCCCGGCACCCGTCGGCGTGCCGGTGATGAAGCACTCGGCCGTCGCCCCGGAACCGATCTGCACGGTCGTACCGGCCGGGATGGTCGCCGCGGTCTGGATGGAGGACGCGCCGACCGTGCCCGCGACGGACAGGGTGGTGCCGCCGCTGCCGGTCGAGGTGCCGACCCAGGCGACGTCGCCGAGGATGTTCCTCAGCCAGAAGCCGAGGCCGTCGCCGTACGCGGGGCCGCCGAGTTCGATGTCCGCGGTCTTCGTGCCGGGGATCTTGGCGAAGCTGTCGGTCGCCATCGACCCGCGCCAGCTCTTGTCGTCGAGGAAGGTCTGGTTGTCCTTCGCCTTGACGCTGTCGACGAGGACCGTGGACGTCATCGGGGTCCCGGAGCCCTGGCCGGCCGTTTCGGCGGCGACCCCGACGAACTGCTTGGTGGGTGCGAACGTGGTGGGGGTGGCGGGCACCGGTCACTCCTCGCTGACGAGCGGCGCGGCGTTGTCCGCGACCTGGTTGGGCGTCTTGGTGGTGGGGGCCCAGCGGCCGTCGGCGGGCGGACCGTCCGGCCAGTCGAAGACCGTGGCGTCGGCGGTGGCGGTCGCGGCCCGGCAGGTCAGCGGGACGTGCGGGTACACGCAGTCGGAGATGTGCGTGTACTCGTACACGCCCGGCGGCGCTGCGGCCGGGGCTGCGTCCTCGGCGGCCTCGGCCGCCTGGGTCTCGGTGACCGGCTTCGTCACGACGACGGTGGGCGCCTCGGCGGGGGCTGCGGCCTCCTCCGGCTGCGGAGTCGGCTCGGGGTCCCGGGCGGGCGGGGACTTGGGTGTGGGCATGCGGACTCCGCAGGCAGAGAAGGTGAAAGGAAAAGGGAGGAGGGGGCGCCTGGCCGGTCAGGCGTTGAAGATCTCGATGGCGGCGAACCGCACCTCGAGAAAGCCCTTGGTGAGCTGGGCCTTGGTCTCCGGCTGGGCGAAACGGCAGTCGATGCTGCCGAGCCCGTTCTCGACGTACTCGCCGGCTTGGAAGACCGCGCCGTCGAGGGTGCGGCTCTGGTGCATGTGCTCCACGAGCGCGTCCCGCAGGGCGAACGCGTCGTCCTGGGCGTCCTCGGCGAACGCGCTGTTGGAGCGGAGGAAGCAGTTCAGGGTCACGTCGTAGACCACCTGCTTCTGACCGTTGTGCTCGCCGCCGAGTGCGATCCGCCGCTCGCTGCTCTGGGCGATGAACACCACCATGTGGCAGCCGGTGCGGGTGCCGGGCGGCATGCCCAGGAAGTACTCGGCGTGGTCGTCCTGCTTGCCGAACGCGCGGCGTACGACGCCGACGCCGGCGTTCGACAGCGGCGAGGACCGGTAGCTTCGGGTCTGCTCGTCGTACGCGCCGCCGAAGTACCGGCAGATCCCGTCCAGGACCGATTGCATGCTCACATGCGCCTCGCGTAGGAGTTCAGGATCCGCACCGCTTCGGCGACCAGGCCGGACCCGTCCTTGCGCGGGTCCTTCTTCCGGGTGCCGGGCGACAGGTTGGTGTCGGGGTAGGAGTCCTCAGCTGCCGTGTCGGGGCGCATCAGCTGAGAGACCGTGTAGTTGATGACCGCGAGCCGCATGTCCGCGGGCATGCCGGAGAAGCTGTAGCCCGCGGTGTGCGCGTTCACCGTCGGGGTGGCGAGCGGGATGGAGACGGGCGTGATCGGCGTCGTGAACGCGGGCGGCGTCCAGGACGGGTCGACGACGACGTACTCCTCGACGCCGGGCTCCCACAGCCGGTAGGAGCCGCCGGGCAGGATCCCGGTCGGGTCCATGACGGTCACCGACGTGGCCCCAGGAGAGGCGTGGTCCGCCAGGAGGGTCGACACCCAGCCCGCGGTGTAGGTGAAGTCGGCCCACACCCGGCCCTGGGCCGCTCCCCCGACGGGGATGTAGATCGTCTGGTTGTCGTCGACCCGAACCGTCGGGCCGACGACGTACGACATGCGGGACATCGTCGCGCCGTAGGAGACGGCGGCGACGGACAGCACGGGCCGGTCGGACGGGAACACGATCAGGTTCCCGTCCTCGACCCGCGCTCGGGTGTGCCGGTCGACCCGGTGCGCGGCGAGCGGCTGGTTGCACTGGTTGTCGGCCCACTCGGACGAGCTGAGCAGCATGTTCGTCAGCTCGTCCGTCTGCGCGCTGGGGTCCATGATCCCGGGCCGCAGCGTCTCGGTGTCGAGGTAGGTCGGGTGGGCCCGGAACTCCTCGGCGGTCACGTACGGGGTGAGGGCCATGACCGGTCACCTCCTCCGTGCGGGGCCTACTCGGTGGGCTTGGCGGCCGCGCGCTTCCGGGCGGGCTTCGCCTGGTCGTCGGCCGCCGGGGGCGTCGCGGGGGTCGGGTCGCCGTCCTCGGACTTCTGGAGGGCGCCGCCGAGTTGCTGCGCGGCATCCGAGGCCTGAGCCACGACGGGGGTGAGTGCGGCGGTGGCCTGCGCGGCCCGCACCAGCTGCTCGACCGCGCTGAGGAGGGTCGCCGGGTCCTTCCGGCGGTCCATCTCTTCGAGGACGAGCCGCCGCTGGCGCTCGGTGTCGGTCTCCCACATCGGCCGGCCACCGACGTGGAAGGAGACGAGACGGTCGGAGACGTCGTCGGGGAAGTCGAAGCCGCCGTTCTCGTCGGCTTCGAACTTGCCGTACTCGGCGTCGTCGAGGGCGGTAGCGCCCGTGAGCGTGTACAGGCGCATGCCTGCTCCAATCGAGGTGGGTGAGTGAGGGGGACGCCGGGGGCCCCGCAGCGTGCTGCGGGGCCCGACGGGTCATCAGCCGACGTTGGACAGGACGCCCATGGCGACGGGGGCGCGGTTCACGAACGCGCCGACCGACCGGATCTCGAACTCCCGGCGCGGGCCGCCACCGGCGACACCCGGGTTGCGGGAGATGCCGTAGTCGAACTGGGCGCAGTCCCGGAGGTTCCGGTACTCCAGCACGTTCGAGATGTTGGCCTGCGGGAAAGGCACCCGGTCGGTGCGAGCGATGATCGTGCCCGGGGGCAGCGAGGTGTGGACCTCGATCGGCACGGTGACGCCACCGGCCGGGGCGTTGACGATCTGCCCGACGCGGCCGCCGGCGGTCACGTTGATGCGGCCGCTCTGGTCGGTGTTCAGGAAGGTCGTCGCGCTGGTCGAGCCGAGGACCAGGTTGGCGATCTCCTGGGCCTGCGCCGCGTTCATCATCAGCGCGGTCGGCGATGCCTTGATCTGGTTCCAGAGCTGGAGGAAGATGTACGTCTCGATCTCCTGGACGGCACCGCCAGCCAGGGTCAGAGCCGCACCGTCCAGCGACTTGTAGATGGACGGGTTGGCGTTGGCGGTGCCCGGCTGCACCCACTGGCCGGTGGTGCTGTAGTCGCCGGACAGCGACGCGAGGAACCCGTCGTAGTCGTTGGCGTTCGCGCTGCCGTTGTCGGCGGCGGCGTTGAACGTCGGGGCGGTGTTGGCCGCGCCCTTCCAGTTGCTGGTCAGGTCCGGGACCGCGGTCCCGGACGGCAGCGCCTGGTTCGTGCCGATGACCTTGGTCATCTGGACGGTGTTGACCGTGGTGGTCGTGTAGTAGTACCAGGTCGTGCCGTTGGCCGACTGGAACCAGTCGTAGGCGACCGCGCCTCGGACAGCGCCGACGGTCGCGGTCAGGCTGTTCGTGGAGCCCGACGCGAACACCGTGGACGCGCTGTTGCCCTGGGAGTTACCCGAGCCGTAGTAGTAGCCGGACCCGGTGCGGGCCGCGACACCGACGTACACGGTGACGGCGCCGATGGTGCCGCCGGTGGCCGACTGCACGATGGTCGGCGCGGCCGGCCGGGCGAGCGCGAAGGACTGCGCGCCGATCAACTTCCGGTCGTCGCCGATCAGCACCTGGTTCAGGGTCTGGAAGGTGGCGATCTGGAACGGGTCAGCGTAGCCGCTACCGAGGTCGTACGCGTCCTGGGTGGCCATGCCGGCCAGGCCCGTGGGCATGTACTTCGCCTGGAAATCCTGTTCCTTGAACACGACCTCGTTGGCCGCGTAGTCGTAGCCCATGGACGGGTCCGGCTGCGCGCTGGTGGTGTCCATGATCGCGCGCCAGTTCGCGAACGGGTTCCCGTCCGGGCTCTTGACGCGGGAGACGATGTCTCGGAACGGCGTGTTGACGGGGATGAGGGAGACCAGACCGGACAGGTCGTAGCTGTAGACGCCGGTGTTGGTCGTGATGCCGGTCGTCTGCGCCTTGGCGATGGCGTCCAGGGTCTCGGCGGTGACGTTTTCGAGCGCAGCGCTCAAGGGGTGCCTCCTGGGCATGCAAAACCCCCGGACGCAGTCGCGTTCCGGGGGCTCGGAGTTGGTGGGGAGGGTGTGGCGGTCAGCCGCCGTTGTGGATTCGCGCGAGTTCCGCGATAGCGCCCTGCTGCATCTCGATCGCGGCCGCGTTCTGCTCGGGGGCCGTGCCGGTGTAGAGGGTGTTCTTCAGCTCGCGGGCCTTGGCCACGTCGACCGGGGGCGCGCCGCGCTCCTGGCCGCGCAGCATCGGCTGCACTCCGTTGGCGAACACCTGCGGCGGGGCCGGCTGCTCCTCCAGCGTCTGCACCTGGCCCTTGAGGGTCTCGACGAGGCCCGCCAGTTCGACGATCGCTGCACCCTGCTTGGTGACCAGCTCCGTCTGCGTGGCGCTGTGCTCGGCGAGCATGCCCTTGACCAGCTCTGCGAGGTCGCTGCTCTTGGAAACGTCCGGTTCGGTGCCGGGGGTGGACTTGGTGACGTCGTCGTCGGCCTGGGCGGTGTCCGCCGGGGCCTCCTTGGCGACGTCCTCGGCGGGCACGCCGACCGCGGCGGCCGGGGCCGGCTCCAGGTCGTCGGCCGCCGCCGGGGCCTCCGGCTGCTCGTCCTCGGCAGCGTCGGCCCCGGAGATCGGGGTGATTTCGGTCGGGTCTACGATGCCGACGAGCTTGCCCTTGGCGTCGTAGACGGCGACCATCGGGGCCTTGCCCTCGCCGTCGGCCTTGCCGACCGCGTCCGGGGCGACGGCCGGGGTGTCGACGGTGGTCTCGGGGGCGTTGCCGGTCTCCGGCATGAGGTTCTCCTTCTTGGCGACCGGCTGGCCGCTCTCCGGGGTGTCGGGGGCGGCCGGGAGGCTGGCGAGTACCTTGGTGAGGGACTCGACGGCGTCCCGGATCGCCCTCTCGTTCGCGGCGGACAGGGAGCGGCCGGCCTTCCGGACCTGCCCGAGGGACTCGATGACCTCCAGCGGGTCCGGCAGGCCGCCGATGAGGGCCTTGCCGATCGCCTCCAGGGCCTCGACGTTGTCGACCTCGGCCTGCTCGTTCACCGCGAAGGGGGCGAGGACGCTGATGGCGTAGTCGATGGCGCACGCCGCGCTGTTGAGGTCGAGGGACTGGTCGAAGTCGTCGGCGTCGCCCGCCACGGACTCCATGACCTCCCGGTCCTCCATCACGAGGAGAGCGGCCTTGGCGCGCGAGAGGATCGCCGTCCACTTCCGGGCGGTGGCCGCGTCGACGGCCTCCCACGCGGGCGATCCGGGGGTGTTGACGTTGCCCGGGGCGGTGCCCTCGGGCTCGGCGAGGATCTTGGTCGGGTCGAGGTCGGGTTCGGCGGCCATGTCCGTGTCCTTCGTGATGATGTCGGGGACCAGGCGGCCGCCGTGCTTCGTGAGGAGGGAGGCGAGGGCGTCGTAGCCCGGCCGGCCGGTCACGGTGACCGTCCAGCCCGGGTCGTCGGCTGGTGCGGGCTCGGTGTCGGCGGTCTTGCCGATGAGGCCGCGGATGAGGTCGGGGTCGACGAGGCCCGCCTGATCGGTGTCAGCGCGCTTGGCGATGAGGAAGCTCATGCCGTTCGCGGCCTTGTCGACCAGGTCGACGCGGGGGATGTCCGCATCGACCAGCTCGGTGAACTCGTCGTCAGGGGATGTGGGCATCAGCTGCTCCGGGGGGTGACGCGGCGTGCCGATCCCTGCGGTGAGAACCCGGTGACCTGACCCGACTTGTAGAGCTGCCAGGCGACTTCGTCACAGATGCCGCCAACCAGCCAGTCACCGGCCTTGACCACCGTGCCGTCACCGAGGTCCCAGTCCGGGCCGCGGTAGATGTATGACTCGGTCACCGTGAAGTGGCCGATGGTGTTGTCCGGCCCGTGGAAGAGACCGACCTGGGCGCCGCCCGGCAGGAAGCTCCACGCCGCTTTCTCCAGCTCGGCGGGGCTGAAGTAATCCCGGCCGCCGTCGGCGCCGCGCTTGATCATCGGGTCGGGGCCTGCCTGGTAGGCGACTCCCAGTAGGTATCTCTGGGGCTCTGTCATGGCATGCCTTTACAATGGAAGAGTGAAAAAGTCCTGTTCAGTGCCCACCTGCAACCTCCCCTTGTACGCCCGCGGGTGGTGTCAGTCGCACTACAGCCGGTGGAAGAAGACCGGTGACGTTCAGCCCGACGTGCCGATTGCTGGCCGTCAGAAGCGCTCGGGGAACTGCCGCGTTGAAGGGTGCGAGCGACCTATCGAGGCGCGCCGCCTGTGCGTTGGTCACCTGCGACGAGAGGACAAGTTCGGTGACGTGCAGGCGCACATCCCGCTCAAGCGCCCGTCGGACGGAAGCTGCTCGGTACCGGACTGCCCGCGCCCGCATGCGGGTCTCGGGTGGTGCGAGTACCACTACGCACCGTTCAGGCGGTACAAGCTGACGCCCGAGGCGTACGCCGCGCTCCTGGAGTCACAGGGCGGCGGATGCGCGATATGCGGCACGCAGCCGACCCCCGAGGACGGAATGCATGTAGACCACGACCACGGGTGCTGTCCGCCCCGCAAGAAGTCGTGCGGGAAGTGCGTCCGTGGCCTCCTGTGCAGCCGCTGCAACCTGATGATCGGCTACGCCAAGGACGACCCGGAGGTGCTACGACAGGCCATCAGGTACCTGACTACATCCCGGGGATGACCGGGACGAGGGCGCAGCGGCACCAGGGGTGTCCGGGCGGGGCGGTCTGGCCGGTGGGGAAGAAGGTGCCGGGGCGGCGCGGGCCGCCGTCGGCGTTGTCGGCGCAGAGGTTGCAGACGCGGCCGTCACCGGCCGACACCCACTCGACGAACTCGATGTCGTTCGCGATGTAGGAGCGGAGGCTGGCCTGCGAGACTGCGCGGGCGAGTTCGGTGGTCGCGATCATCTCCGCGCGGCTGGCGTCCGTGAGGAGGCCCTCAATCGCGGCGGCGATCGTGGTGGGGCTGTCGCCGCGCTCCGCCCCCTCGGCGAGGAGCCGCCCGAGGGCCTTGATCCGGTTGGCGGCGATCGAGCGGATGGTCACACCGCTGTCGCGGAGCAGGATCTCCAGACCTGCTCCGTCGCCGGTCGCCCCGAGGAGGAGTTGGGCCGCCTTGGTGTCGCCCGGGGTCCAGTTGCCCCAGTCGACGGCGGCGCCGCCCGCGGTGATCGCGGCCTCGGCGCACAGGGCACCGATGAGGTAGCCGTCGGTGTAGACCCCGGCGATCGTCTTCTCGATCGCGGCCGCCAGATCCGGGGCGTTCTTCTCAAGCCAGCGTTCGGCCTGCTGGTTCAGGTCCCGGATCCGGTCGTCTTTCCGGCTCTTGCTGGAGCGCGGGTTCAGAGCCAGCCACGCTCCGGCGAGGTCGCGGGCGTTGAAGGCGCCGCGCAGGGCGTCGATGATCCGGGGCACCCAGTGAGCGACGGCCCGCAGGTCCATCGTCCAGCCGGGCCACCGGTCCGACCCCTCACGGGCGCCGTCACCTTTTGGGTGAGCCGCCTTCGCGAGCCCCAGTTTCTCCGAGACCGACTCGTTGTCGTCGTGACCGTGGGAGCCGTCGGTGTGCATCCAGCCGTCGGTGTCGTCGAACCGGATGGGCATGCCGCAGGGGCAGACCATGTCGCCGTCGGCACCGACGCCCAGGGCGCGGAGGACGAGGGTGATCGAGTCGAGGAGTTCCGGCCGTACGACGGGGTTGTCGACCAGCTGGTTGGGGTCCCACCAGGCGATGGCCTCGACGCAGTCGCCGTCGGGGTCGTCCGGGTTGTTCACCTGGTCGCGTCGGGCGAGGTCGAGCATCGACTCCGACGGGATGGTGTAGACGTATCCGGCGTAGATGCCGGAGACCCAGGCGGGGTTCGCGGCTGCGAGGGCCGCCATGCCGATCGGGTCGAACGGCAGGAGGCATCGGGTTTCCTCCGACCACTCGCGGACGGCGGCGCCCACCGGCGGTTCGTCGCCTTCGAGGTGGCCGCCGGGGAACTCCCAGGTGCCGCGCGCCGGGTCGTCGGGGTCGAGGCCCCGCTGGAGCATGAGGACGCGGCCGGTGTCGGCGGCCCGTACGACGAGCCCGGTGCACGCGATGTCGCCGGCGTCCTTCCGGACGACGAGGCGGCCGCCCTGGTTGAGGCGGCGGCCGGTGCGGGCGTCGACGTGGCGGAACTCGAAGTCCCGCCACACTCCGGTGCGGCGCCGGGACTTCCGGAAACTGCGGAACGCCGCCATCTCTCCCTTGATCAGCGCGGCTTCATCGTCGTCGTCCTCCTGGCCGTCGAGGTCGTTGCCGTAGATGCCGGTGTCGGCGGTGATGCCCTCGGCGGGGGCCGGGGCGGCGTCCTTGGCGATCGCCTCGGGCTGCTGCTCGGCGGCGTGCCGGACGGTCGCCTGGTAGGTGTCCTGGGCCGCGTCGACGGCGGCCGCGTCGGTGGTGCCTGGGGCGGCGATGACTCCGGCGGCCGGGACGGCGGGCTGGGCCGGGATGTCCTGTTCGTCGGCTGGCGCGTACGTCTCCGGGTCGATGCTGCCGCCGACGCCGTCGATGGACAGGAGCGGGACCGGACCGGCGTGGGTGGTGCTGTAGAAGCGGGGGGTGGGGCGGCGCGGGTCGGCGGGCAGGCCCAGGAGTTCCTCGCGGCCCTCGTCGGCGCTGGCCATGCCCTTGTCGATGTAGATGCCCCAGGCCTGCGCGAGGGTGAGGCGGTCTTCCTTCTCCTGCCCGGTGTCGAACGCGAACTGGACCGGTAGGCCCATGTCGTCCTGGAGGAAACCGGTGAGGATGCCCTCGATGTGGTTGGCGAGCGGCAGGTCACCGACGCGGTGTTGCACGTCGCCCTGTGTTTCACCGCTGCTGCGGTTGACGTTCTCGGTGAACCCGAGGTCCGCGGGGACGACGTGGTAGGCCGCGCAGGTCTTCCGCATCAGGAACAGGGAGAACCCGTCCGAGAACTCTTTCTCGTTCGACCATTCGATCTTGCCGCCGCCCGGCATCCACCGGATCTGGGACTTGATCGCCTGGTCGCCCATCAGGAACGCGTCCCAGTAGCCCTGGAACTCCTCGATCTGCTGCGGCGTCCAGCTCTCCGGGGCGCTCGCGAACGCCGCCGGGATGTTCCCCTCGGTGAACCGCTGGAGGAAGTACGCCTGAAAGCGCAGGTCGGTGTTGCTGTTGAGGAGGATGGACTCCAGCGGCGCGTACCCGTAGGGGCTGTTCGAGCGAGGCCGGAACGGCTCGTAGATCAGGTCACTGCGCTTGAGCTGGTTCCACGGCAGACCCTGCGCGTACTGCACGTACGCAGGGGCCGGGTCCTCCGGGCTGTCGCCCCAGTAGTCCAGGAGGGGAGCGATCGTCGTCCCGTCGACGACCTTGAGGCCGATTGGACGCCCGGCCCGGTTCCGGCGCCGGTACAGGGTGCCGGCGTCGAACGCCAAGATGTCGTACAGCCAGGCCGCCAGCCACGCCGGGAACAGGCGCTGCCCGTCGGGCTTGGCGAGCACCTTCATGCCCAGGTCGATGGCCGCGTCCGCGTCGCCCCGGAAGCCGCGGGCGGGGACGAGGGACCAGTCCAGGGCCCGGATGGAGTCGATGCGGTGCCAGATGCACATTTGCGCGATGTCGTACGCGTCGATGAGCCCGCGCAACGTGTCGAAGCTGACCCGCTCGTTGGCCTTCGGCCGGGCGTTGATGTTGTACCCGGCGACGTAGTCCTGCGACCGCGGGGTCCGGCTGTACCCGTCGTACGGGGCGAGCGGTTCCCCCGGGGAGAACGGCCGGGTCTGGGCCATCCCGGCGGCTTCCTCGCCGGCCTTCATGTCGGCGGGCTGCCCGAATCCGAATGCCTTGCCGAGGCGATCACGGAGGCTCATGGGTGGCGTGCCTCCTATCTACGCTCGGGCGTCAACTGCCGGTGACCCAGTGGTCGGGGAGGTCGTCGGTTGTGACGGGGGGCGTCTCGGGCTCGACGCCCTCCGGGGTGCAGTTGCAGCCGGGCAGCACGGCCGGGTCCGGTGCCGTGCACGTGCTCTGATGGATCAGGGCGGCGGCGTCGAGGGTGATGGCGTGCTTGGCGCAGGCCAGGACGGTGCGGGTCATGCCGTCGGCGGTCGGGAGCGGACCGAACTCGGGCGGCGGCAGCTGCTTGTCGGCGAGCCGTCGCAGCTCTGCGCGGCGCTCTTCCTCGACAGCGACGACCTCGGCGACTTCCGCCTCGGTGGGGCGGCGCAGCCAGTTGACGACGGCGTCCTCGTCGCACGCCGCGCACGGCTTTCTGCTGGGCGGGGTGGGGGTGGCCACGGTGAGGCTCCTCAGGTCACGTTGAGCTGGCCGACGTTGAACACGGGCTGTTCGGGGGTGTCGGTGATGCGGAGGAAGACCGCGTACCGTCCGGCGGCGAGGACCGGCCCGTTGCTGCCGGGGCCGACGAGAACCTGCGCCCGGTAGGCGTTGGTACCGGGGATGGGCTGAAGGCCGTCCCAGCCGCCCGGGTACCAGGTCTCCGGCCGACCGCCGACCGCGGTGAAAGCGAACTCCACCATGTCGACGGTCGGGTTGTACGGCTCCCCGGCGGCAGTGGCCTCCACCTGGGCCTGGACGTACTGGCGGGAGTCGCGGTCGATGCTCTGCACCCGGTCCCCCTTCTCTATTCGTCGGCGTTCCAGCGGCCCCCGGTGAGCCACGCGCGCCAGGTGGCGCCGGGCTGGCCGACCGTCCAGCGGGTGGTGACTCCGATGACGGTGAGGGCGACGTCGCGGAGCGCCCGTGTCAGGTGCAGCCCGGTGTCGACGGTGACCGTGGCGGCCGCCGTGAGGAGCAGGGCGAAAATCCGGGCGGTACTCGCTGTCGCGGTGCCGGTCGCGGTCGCCGTCACCGTCCGGGCGACGTTCCGGCGGGCCAGGGCCGCGGCGAGCGCGTCGGCGCGGACGGTCAGGGCGGCCGCCCGGGACAGGCCGGCGGTCGACGTGGCGGCCGCGCTGTGCGTGAGCGCGGCGCCCCGCAGCAGCCCCACCGTGCTCGTCACGGTGGCCGCCAGGACGCGGCCGACGCCCATCCGGACGGCTGTACCCGCAGCGGCCGGCGCGGCGAGCGTCCAGGCCACGGCGCGGCCGATACCGACCGTGGCGGTGGTGTGTCCGGTGAAGGTGATGGCGGGCCAGCGGACCAGGTATCGGGCGGCCGTTGCGGGCGCGGTGAGGGTGAGCGCGGCGCGACGCCGGATGGTCGTGGTGCTGGTCGCGGTGGTCGTCAGGATGGTCCCGGCCCCCCGGCCGATGCCGGTGGTGGCGTTCACGGCGGCCACGAGGGTGAGGACGGTGGAGCGGGCCACGCCGATCGTGCTGGACACGGCCGCGCCGACCGTCAGGACGAGGCTGTACCCGGCCCTCACGGTCGTCCCCGGTGTCCCGGTCGTGGCGACCGTGAGGAGTTGGGTGATGCCGCGTCGCAGCCGCCCCTCGGCGGCCACGGAGGCCGTCAGCCGGGCGGTGACCGCGCGGGACACCGCGCTCGTCGCGGCGGCGGCCGCCGCCATGGTCCGTGCGGTGCCCCGCTGCACCGCGCCAGCTGTGCTCGCGGCGACCGCATACGTCGCGTAGAGGACGCGGCCCCCGGTGGTCAGCGTGGCGACGACGGTGGCCGTGGTCGCGAGGGTCAAGAAACGCACGAGCCCGGTCCCGACGCCCGCGGCCGCCGTCCCGGAGACGGTGAAGGCCCGCCCGACCCGGCGCCCGAGACGGCCGGTGCCGGTGACCGTGGCTGTCCAGGTCCAGGAGCCCGCCCGCTGCACCGCCGCAGCAGCGTTGACGGCCCGCGCGTAGGTGACGGCGGCCGAGACGCCGAGGGCGGTGCCGGCGGTGCTGGCGACGGCCAGGGTGATCGTGCGGAGGTTCCCGCTCGTACTCATCCCGGCCGTCACGCTGCTGCTCGCGGTCAGCATCCGCCCGACGCGCCGCCCGAGCCCGCCCGTGCCGGTCGCTGCGGCGGTGTACGTGCGGACGACAGCGGTCCGCACGGCGGCCACGGGCGTCGAGGTGACAGCGGCCGTGAACGTCCGGGCAACTGCTGCCCGCAGCGCGGCCACTGGGGTGGAGGTGACGGCGGCGGCGTACCGCTGGGCCACGGCCCGCCCGAGAGCTCCGGTTGCGGACACCGTCGCCTGGGCGGGGCGTCCCACGCCGCGGGTGAGTCCGCCGCTACCGGTCACGCCCGCGATGAGCCTGGTCTGGAATCCTCGGGCGAGGGCGGCCCCGGCGGTCCGGGCGGTGGGAAACGCTGTTGCGACCGCCCGCCGTACGCCGGGGGCGCCGATCGAGGTGGTGGACAGCGGCCGTCCGACGCCGCGCCGTACCGCGCCGATGCCGGTGACGGCCGCGACGAGGAGGAGGGTTCGGGTCACGGCGGCCGTGATGCTCTGCGCGGCGGCGGAGGCCACCGTCATGGTCCGTGCTGCTCCTCGGCGGACGCTGGCCGCGCCCGCTGCGGTCACCCGAGCGGTCACGGCGGCGGCCCGGGTGAGGTTCGAGCCGGCCGACACTGCCGCCGCCCGGATGATCCCGGCGCGCCGGGTCAGCGCGGGTGCGGTAGTGGAGGCGGCGGTCAGGGTTACCGTGCCCGAGGCGCGGACGAGAACCCCGAGCGTCGCCGCGTTTCCCGAGGCGCTCTGTGTGGCGGTCGGGGTGATCGTGGCGGTGACCGCCGGCGCCCAGATCACGCCGTTCCCGGCGTTGGTGACCGTATAGGTGACCCCGCTGGTGGATCCGGCGACCACCGTGTTGGAGACGTACGCGTACCCGATGTACAGCTCGGACCCGGCGGTTGGGGTGAGCGTCGCCCAGCTGATGGCCGTGGTCGCGGTGGCGACCGTGTTCCCGCCCGTACCGTCCGCCGCCCACGCGGTGTTGGCCACGCTGCTGCTGAACTGCTCGGCGCACAGCTCGGTCGACGTCGAGGTGACGGTGCCGCTGTAGGTGACCGTGATCGTCGTGGACGCCGTCGACGCGATCGTGCCCAGCCAGATCTCGATCGTGCCGTTGAGGGTCCCGCTGTTCACCGACGCGATCCGCGACCAGGTCGACGGGCCGCCGCCCGACACCGACGACACACTGATCGTGGAGTCGGAGACGCGCACCATCAGCAGCCACGCGTTGCCGACGGTGGGGCCGGACACGGTCAGCGTGCTGACCCCGGTACCGCGGTTCTGCTGGAGGCTCCCGACGGCCGAGATCGTCATGGTCGCCCCCCGCCGGGTCGGTCAGGAGATGCTGACCTGCATGGTCGCGGTCAGGGAGTCGCCGTTGTTGAAGGCGAGGCCGGTGAACGTCGAGTGCAGGAGCAGCGACCCGTTCGTGACGGCGGTCGACCCGGGCGGGTTCCCGCCGGTGACGGTCGCGCCGCTGGAATGCGTTGCGGCCGTCGACCCGTTGACGCCTCGGGTCACGGTCCACGTGGTGGTGCCCTGGCCGCCGGTCACGGTCATGACCTCGCCGTCGACCTGGATGTTGTAGTTCCCGGAGCCCGGGAACCCGGTGGCGCTGGCCACGCTGATCGAGGTCGAGGACGTCGAGGCGACCGCAGCGGACAGCGTGGTCGCCTGCGGCTTCGACGCCGAGTCCCCGAGGAACGCCTCGGTGATGGTCTGCGAACTCGCCGACGTCAGCGTCCCAACGACCTGGTAGGTGTCGTTCGTGGTCGTGGTCGTCACCTGGCTGCTCGTGCCGGTGACGCGCGCCTCGGCGGCCTCCTGGAACGGAGCGACGTCCGAGTTCGCCGCGGTCGCCGCGCCGATCCCCCAGCCCAGGAACTTCGGCTCGGCCTGGGTCGGCGTCGCCCCGATCATCCGGCCGGTGAAGATCTCTCGGCCCTTCCGCGTGAGCACGGTGGTGGTGGCCATGTCTGCTACTCCCTACTGGCGGCCCGTGCCGCGTCGCGGTTGGCCGCTGCTGCGCGGCGCTTGAACCGAGGCTGGCCCCACAGACGCCACCACAGGCGGCGGAGGGGGTTGCGGTGCCAGTACGCGCCGACACCGAGGTCGAGGACCGTCCCGTCGGCTCGGGTGATGACGAAACTCGTGGACGCACTGCGGTACGCGGCCTTGGCCTCGGACGTGGTCACGGCGCCTCCTGCGTGCTCTGGTGGCCGTTCGCGACGTGCTCGTGCAGCGGGGCCATGTTGAGGCCGACCGTGATGACGTTGTTGGTGACGCCCATCTCCCGGATGGGGATCTTCACCTCTTCCGAGCAGACCGGGCAGTCGACGGGAACGTGGGTGCCGAGGAAGGAGGCCATGGTCAGCGTGCGGCCCTTCCGCTCCGGAAGGCGGCCGACGCGGACTGGAAGGCCCTCGTGATGTTCGTGGTGTCGACGGTGACCTCGTGGGTGATGTCGGGAGGGTCCCCGGCGCTGACCTGCACGGCTTCGACGGTCACCGCGTAGGTCGTCTCGGTGACGTGGCCGTCCGCGGCCACCGCCCGATTCGTGATCGTCCCGCGAGGCGGGGTGAGGCCGGCGGTGTCGGCTTCCTTCATCAGGCGCCGCACCTCGGCGGTCAGTGAGGTGTCGCTGACCCGCTCGACCGAGAAGACGTACGCGCTCTGGACCGTGTAAACGGCCTGACCGTCGGCGTCCTTGAAGGTGATGCAGCCGTCTTCCGGCAGGTAGTACGCGGCCTCAACGAGCTTGCCCTGAGGCTGTGTATGCGGCCCCTCATAGATCGTGACGAGGAAGGTACGCAGAGCGGCCTTGGCCATGATGGTGCTCCTGGTGATGGTGGTGTTGTTACCGCTGCTGGCGCCGGAACGCCTCGTCGCGGAGCCGCTTGCGGATGGCGGCTGCGTCCTCGACGGGCTCGGCCGGTGGTTCGGCCTCGGGCTCCGGATCGGTGGCCGGTTCCTCGTCAAGGGCTTCGGTGGGCTCGTCGTCGTGCTCGGCCTGGGCGGCTTGCGCGGCCTCGGCCTTGGCCCGGAAGTGGGCGATCCACGCCATGGCGCCGTTCTCGTCGAGGAGGAGGTAGGCGAGGCCCTGGGAGGCTGCGTCGACCTGGTCGTCATGGGTGCCGTTCGGGAACCCGGCCGCCTCGGTGATGAGTTCCTCGGGGTCGAACAACGCGATGTCCTTGTCCGGGAGGAACGCGTTGCCCGCCTCGATGGCCGGGGCGACCGCGTTGGCACGGGCGTACTTCGACTCGGTCGGGGTGATCGCGATGATGCCCGGGATCTTCGACTTCAGGGTGTTGATGACGGCCGTGCCGTTCGCCTTGTCCTCGACGAGTTTCGCGGTCGCGCCGGGCCAGCGAGCCACCAGGGCCTGGAACGCGGAGACGGTGTCGGTGAACGACAGCCGCTTGCGGACCTGGTCGAGGAGGAACACGTCGGCACCGCGGCGCGCCCACACCTGACCGACGACGTAGTCCGATGACTTCGTGTCCTTGAACGCCATGTCCCAGGTCATGATCAACTGGTCCACGTTGGGGACGACGTACGCCTCGGGGATCGTCGGGTGCTGCGACCACAGCGGCGTCGAGTACCGGCGCCACCACTGTCTCTTCCACACGTTGCCGGAGTCCGGCGACGGGCGGCCCTGGTAGAGGCTCGTCCAGGTGCGGGAGCCGACGTCGTGCCGGGTGTCCTCCCAGTCTTTCTTCGTGCGGCCGCGCGCGGACAGCAGGAAGGCGCCGGGCTCGCGGCCAAGCGGGTCGCTCTGGCCTTCCTCCGGCTTGTGGTCAGCCTCGGCTGGGATGTTGATGTGCCGCCACTCGCGGCGCACGTCCTGGCGCAGGAGACGGCCGGCGAGGTCGTCCTCGTGCCAGCGAGTGAGGACGACGATAACCGCCGTGTTCGGCCCGAACCGGGTACGGGCGGCGTCGGTCCAGAAATCCCAGGCACGTTGCCGGAACGTCTCGGACTCGGCCTGTGCTCGGTCCTTGATCGGGTCGTCGATGATGAGGACGTCGACCGGACGGCCGGTGAGGGCGCCCTGGATACCGACGGAGTAGACGCCGCCCTCGTGGTCCTCGATCTGCCATTCCTGCGCCGACGCCGTGTCGGTGCGGATCCGCAGGTCGAACTTCTCCCGGTTCGACCTGATGTCGTTACGGATCGCGCGGCCCCACCGGCGAGCGGTGCCCAGTTCGTAGGAGGCGATCGCGATCCGCTTGTCCGGGTCCCGAGTCAACAACCACGCGGGGAACGTGCGGCTGACTCGCTGGCTCTTGCCCTCCTGCGGGGGCATGGTCCAGATCAATCTCTTGCAGCGGCCCTCGGCGACGTCGATGAGGTTCTGGTCGAGGAGCGCGAGCGCCGGGGTCCGGACAACCTTCGGGTCGAGGGCGCGGGCGAGGTCGTGGGGGGTGGGGTATCGGTCGGCGGCTGTGCTGCGGCCTTCGAGGCGGTCGGCGGCCATCGCGACCGCGTCCATTTCACTGGACACGTCCGGGCCTCCTGAGGGGTTACACGGCGCGTAGGTGCCGGGCAGCCGCCTTCCGTGCGTCGTCCGCCTGCGTGCCGGTCACGCCGGCCGCGGCGAGCGCGGCCTCCAGCGCGGAGACGAGGGCGTCCGCCTGGCGCTCCGTCACCCGGGCCATGCGGTCCTCGATGTTCAATTTCGCGATCATCCCGAGGACGCTGCCGGTGCGGTCCATCGCCCGCTCGTACAGGGCGATCTCGGCGCGCAGCTGCTCGGCCCCCGAGGCACCTTCGTAGCGGACGCGGTCGCCGAGGTCGTTGACGATGCGGCTGATGGCCTCCTGCCAGGCGAGCACCTGCCCGGCGAGCCGGGACAGAGCGGCGAAGGGGTCGTCGACGGGCTGCACGTCGAGCTGGGCAAGGAGGCGCCGGGCCTCCTGGTCAGCCTTCTCCGCTCGGGCCGCGGTCCGCTGGTTGCGGGTGTTCCCGCCGTGGAGGCGGCAACGGCCGGTACCGACGTGGTCGGTGCCCCATCCGGCGACGAACGTGCACGTCTCACCGGGGGCACCCTGCCGTTTCTGGGCCCCGCACTTCGGCTTGCCCTCGCCGGCGTGCTCGGGGCGCAGCCCGGTCAATCCCCGCTCCGCAGGTTGAGGCGGAGCAGCCGGGCACGGCGGTCGCTGATGTTCAGGACCGTGGCGATACCACTGAGCGCCGAGTCTGCCGCGTCGGGCCCGCTGGCCATGGCGATCTTCCACGCCGCAGCCTGGAGGCGGTCCAGGCGGAGTACCTCCAGGACCCGGAGCGGGTCCATGGGGACCCCGTCGTACGTGGTGTCGGCGACCTCCATGGCCGCGTCGATGGCGTCGGCGACGTCCGGGTACTTCAGCCTGTCGGCGATGGTGTGCCAGTCGACACCGGCCAAGCGCAGGCTCAGGGCCTTCTGCGCCTTCTCTTCGGCGGCCTCATCGGCCATGGCCGATCACCTCCTCGTGAGGGAAGGCGCCTGCGGGCCACCCCCGGAGAGGTGGGTGGCCCGCAGGCCTGGAGGTGCGCGTGCCGTCCGCTCCCCCGCAGGGCAGCGGACGGCACGCTCGGTGTGTTATCGGGTAGTCAGGGGGTCAGGCCGCGTCGTCGGCGGTCTCGTCGACCTCGGCGAACGCGCCCTCGATGTCCTCGGGCAGGTGGGTGCTGACGTCGCCGCAGGCCTGCGCGGCGGCGGACCGGGAGCCCTTGCAGAACACCAGCACGTCCTGGTGGACGCGCCCGAGGCCGCGGGTCGCGGTGAACACGTTCCCGGCCATGACGGCGGCGGACCCGGCGAGCGTGACGAGGACGGCGCCGGAGGCGTAGGTGAGGCCGGCGGCGGCCGCCGCGCGGATCGTGGCGCCCCGCAGGTCGTGGAGCACGCCCTTGCTGTCCCGGGCGTCCCCGACGACGATCACGGCGTACCGGTCGTTGCGCAGGGCGCGGGCGGCACCGGCGATGATCCGGGCGTACGCGGCGTCGAAGTCGGCGTGGGTCATGGTCGACAGGTCCGCCGGGTTGCTGGAGTATTGCTCCAGGCTGTAGTACGGCGGGCAGGTCAGGACCATGTCGGCGCTCTCGGGCTCCAGCACGGTCACCCAGTCAGCGCTGTCTCCGACCGTCCAGACCGGGTCGGCCGCCAGGAGATGGCGCTGCATGAACTCGTCGCGCTGCTCCCGGTTCGACTCGATCTGCTCGGCCCGCAGGTCGTTGCCGAGGTACGGGCGTCCGAGGATCCCGGCGACGATGCCACGTACGGAGCCGCCGGCGAACGGGTCGATGACCGTGCCGCCAGGCGGGCAGAACCAGCGGTAGGCCAACTCGCACAGCACCGGGTCGAAGACGCTCGTGCCGGACTTGAGGGACGTCTCCATGGGCACGTAGTGCTCAGCCTCGAACTCGCCGTGGGTCAGGCCGCGCCCGAGCGTCTGCTCGGCCTCGGCCTTCTTCCGGTAGTAGTTCGGGTCGATCATGGACAGGTCGGAGAACGCGAGCCCGTCACCGCGGCCGACTTCGCTGCGGATCCCGAGGGACAGCCACTGCTTCTTCCGGGTGCGCCACCAGCCGCCTCGGGAGTCGAGGACGTCGAACGGCGGGATGAGGAACCGGTCGGCGAGCGACGGTTTCTCGACGTCCTCGTCCGGCTCGTCGAGGGCGTCGAGGTCGGGGGGCGTGATCAGCCTCTCGACGTCGTCCTCGGTGTAGCCGGTGCCCTCGTAGTCCCCGTCCATGTAGGAGAGGAGTTCGGCGAGGGCGTCGTTGTCCGTCTCGCCGAGTTCGGCCAGCCGATTGTCGGCGATGTTGATGCGGCGGGCCTCGTCATCAGTGCAGTCGATGATTTCGGACCGGGCGCTGGTCCCGTCCCAGGTACCGTCGGAGCACAGCGCGCACCGCTTCTCTGGCACGTCGTGGTTGGCGAACTCGCACTGGCCTGGCCCGTGAAGGACGAGGGCCTTCTTGGTGTGGTTGCCCGCGAGGATCGTGAACCGGTCGCGGGCAGTCTGCCGAACGACGATGCCGCGGTACTGGCCGTGCCGGCGCAGGCTCTTGAGGATCTCCTCGACGTCGCCGTGCTTCGCGTTGCCCTCGAAGTGGTCGAGCTGGTCAAACGGGATGTCGCGGGTGTCGACGTAGACGGCAGGCATGAGGAGGTCTCCCGTGAGGGGGCGGGTGCTGAAGTCAGGCCGGGATCCACGCGCCGTTACGGACGAAGCCGTGCGTCCCGCAGCAGGGCCACAGCAGACTCGGCTCCATGTGCAGCGGCTCGCGGGAGACGAGGGTGTGTTCCGGGGCGCCCTGGGCCATCCACCGGCCCTCACCGTTCGCAGCCGCGGGGCACCAGTGCCAGAACCAGGGGTTCGGGTCATCGGGGAGTGCCGTCAGATGCCGGGGCACCCACCCGTAGCTGATGTTCGGCGCGAGGTCGTGGACCTCGTCCCACCAGTCGCACCAGGTGCTCGGCGGGGTGGCGGGGTCGCGGACGCCCATGCTGCTCCTACCGGGGTATGGGGTGCGCGCATACGTCAGGGTTCCGGGAGTTCAACCCTACCCGCGGGTCTCCCGGCTGCCTGACGTGCTTGGGCCACTCTTCGTCTCTGTCGAACCACTCGGGCCGGGTGGTGGCGCGCGGCGCGCTGGCGCATCGTCGCAAGGCTGGCAGGACTCGAACCTGCAACCAGCGGTGTTGGAGACCGCTACTCTATCCAGTTGAGCTACAGCCCCAAGGGGCGGGCCCCGGCCGAGGAGTCGGCGGCCGGGGCCCGCGCGGGGTCAGCCCTGGGCGGGAGCGGGCGGCTCGACCGGCGCCGGGGCCTCGGCGGACTGGACGACGTCCTCGACCGTGGCCTTCACCTCGGCGGTGAGCTTCGCGAGTTCGGCGACGACCGCCGTGACGATCTGCTCCTTCACCGTCTCCAGCTCGGGCGCGATCTTCCCGACGAGGCTGGAGACGAACGCGTCCAGTTCGTCGGCGCCGCCGCCGATCAGGTGCCCGAACTTGTCCTTGAACTCGTCGACCAGGTCGCGGAACTTGGCGGCGAGGACGTGGCCCTCGTCCTCCAGGTTGTTGACGAGTCCGTGGAGGACGTCGAGGGGGGATGACATGGGGTGCCTCCGGGGCGGGGTGGGATGTCGAGGAGGGGGGTCCTACGCGCACCGAGCGCAGGGGAGCTTGCGGTGGTGCCGCTCGCAGCTGGTGTCGCGGGCCGGCTCGTAGCGAGGAGCGGTGCCGAGGAAGGTGTGCATGGCCGCGGTCTGCTGGCGGGCGGTGCGACGGGACACGGCACGGCGTTCGGAACGCGGGGCGCGCGGCTTGTATCCGGCAGGCAGGTACGGCATGGGGCAACTCCCGGGCGGGGTGAGGGGTGTCGGCCGCCGCGCACCCCTCAATGCGGGCGGCCGACGTAAAGAGGCCCCGCCGGAAGGTGTGTCCGCGCGGAGCCGGTCTGTAGGGCTGCGGTCAGGAGGCCGCGGCGAGGGTGGGGCGCTTCGGGGGGACCCGGACGGCGCCGCTGATGACGTCCCTCAGTTCGAGGTAGTCGTACTTGCCGTCGTGGGAGGTGAGTCGGCCCTCGGCGGCCCACCGGGTCACCGTGCCCTTGGGTCGGCCGATCAGGTACGCGATGTCCGAGGGGGACAACAGGACCGGGCGGTATGGGGCGTCAGCGATGGGCAAGGAGCCTCCCCGGAAACGCCAAAGGCCGCCCGGTGAGGGGCGGCCCTTGAAGACAGAAAGATCAAGCTTGGCAGGACCGTACCTCACTCGGCCCGTAGACGCAACCTGATCTTGCGTCCTTCCATTCCTGGCCCAGTTCGGCCAGGTAGCGCATCTGATCGAGGTAGAAGACGCGCCGGTTGGACGCGTTCCGGCCAGCGGGGGCGAGGCGGCCGCGCTCGACCCACCGCGTGACGGTGGAGGGGTCGATGCCCAGCCGTCGGGCGCCCTCGATCGCAATGACTAGCTCGCCGCCGGGTTCGGGCAGCGCGGCGAGGCGGCGCTCGGCCGATCGGCGGCGGATGTAACCGCGCACGTGCAGGTTGGCCGTAGTCGGCCAGTAGGGATCGGGGTCCCCGTGCTGCTCACGCACTTCGTCGATGTGCTTCATGAGCCGGGACGCGGGGCGAAAGTACTCGCGCCGTGCGTTGACGCGGCAGGAGGCGAACTGTGCGTGCCGTGCGGCTTCTTCGTCCGGGCCGCCGGGCTCGAATGCCAAGATCTCGTCCGGCATCAGACTCGCGAAACGCTCGAAAGGGTCGGCGGTGGTGCCGATCTTGATGAGGTCGCTGCGGCGAATGTAGTACACGATCCCCTGATGTCCGGGCGCGGTATGCCTCCGCTCCCATCCAGTCTGGTTGTGCCTGCTCCTGCCGATTTTGACGGCGATGGAGACTGCGGCTTCATCCAGCGTGACGCCTGCATCGCGCATCTCCTTCAACGCCCGTGCGATGTGGCGAAAGGCGGGCTCGCTGGTGTCAACCAGATCCAGGAGCAGGGCCACATCGCTGTCGCGGGGCCCCGACCTACTGTCGCGATGGAACTGCGGGACGAAGGGCGTACCCTGACCCATGCTGGCGCTCCTTTGCAGCGTCCGGCAACTGACCCCGGCAGGTGTTGCATCACCCGCCGGGGTTTCCAATTGCCTTAATTCTACATTGAGTTCGCACATTTCACCTGGTCAGCGCCTTACCGCAAGGTCACCCGTAGACCTAGATGACGTGGCTCACGGGGAGCGGTACGACGGCCCCGGGCAGGATGTTTCCCCTGGTCTGCGGCTTGCAGCCGTGGCCCGGGGGGTCCACGCGGCGGTGACGGCCGGGGGCCCGCATCGTCATGCGCTCGTGGTGCTCGCCGGTGGTTGGCTTGCGGTGCTTTCCGGTGCCCTGGACCGGCGCCGCAATGTAGGTGTGCGTCTCGACCGGCTTGGCGGCGGGGGCCCAGTGTGCGGGAGACGTCCGGGGCACGGCGGCCGTGATCGGGGCGGTCGGCGCGGAGACGACCGTGGTGGTCGGCGTGACCGGGGTGTCGGGGGTGGAGTCCATGTCGGCCTCGGCTTCGACGGGCCGGTCCTGGGACTCGTGGGAGAGGACGGCGTCTGCCTTCCCCACGGTCAGGCCGACGGCGGACAGGACGGCGCCGAGGGCCAGGAGTGCGCGTACGGTCGCGCTACCGGCGATGGGGAGGGGGCAGTTCGGGGCGGCGTGCTTGCCCCTCGGTTCCGGCTCGCCCTCGTCGTCGGTGGCGGTGTCCGTGGTGTCCACGGTGACGAGGGAGAGGTGGCTGGCGCGGCGGGCTGCGCGGCGGGCTGCGGTGGGTGACATCGGTAGGGATCCTCGGGGACCGGGCGCGGTGGCGCTGAGGGGGGTTATGCCCAGGCGCCGTACGCGCCGGCGACAGTGAAGCCGGGGCCGAAGGCGAGCAGTGCGCCCTCAGCTCCGGGTGCGGGCGGCTCGTCGTAGGTGCGGCGCAGTACGTCCAGTACGGCGGCGCCGCCGAGGTTTCCGTTCTCGGCGAGGGATGTGTGGGAGTGGCGGCCGTGCTTGCCGGTGTCGAGACCGAGGCCTTCTATGACGTCGTCGATGATGCGGGGGCCGCCGGGGTGGACGCCGGCCCACTCGACGGTCCGGGTGCCGAGCCACTCCTTGACGTACGGGAGGGCGTCGGCGGCCGCGCTGGCTGCTGCCCGGGTGGAGTCGAAGTGCAGGCCCTGCTCGTCGATGGTGCCCCAGTAGCGGTCGCGGCTGTTCGGCATGGCCAGTTCGAATCCGTCGTCGATGATGCAGCCCTTGAGGTCGGCGGCGTTGCCCTGGTGGATGCCGGTGACGACGGTGGCGCCCGCGGAGTCTCCGAACAGGGTGCGGTAGATCATCGACTGGGGTGTCTGTTCGCGCTGGTGGTAGATCGTCGAGAGGGTCTCGGCGACGACGACGAGGACGCGGGCTCCGCCGGGGCGGGCCTGGGTGTACTGGAGGGCGCGGACGAGTGCGTGTGCTCCGCCGGAGCAGGCGAGCGTGGCCAGCGGCATGCGGGAGATGGTCGGTCGCAGGCCGAGGCGTTCGATGAGGTGGACGTCCAGGTTGGGGACGCTCCAGCTGGTGGTGTGGCTGGTGACGATCGCGTCGATGTCGCCGGGGTCGAGGCCGGCGACATCGAGGGCCCGCTGTGCGGCGGTCTCGGCGAGGTCGAGCGCGTCGTTGAACGCGTTCTTGGCCCGCTGGGCGACGCCGACCGGCTGGGTGACCTCCGGGAGGGTCCGGGACCAATACCGCTGCTGGACGCCCGAGTTGCGCATGAGGCGCTCCCAGACGGCCATGCTGCGGTGCGGGCGGCTGGGGTCGTCGGGATGCCGGTAGGTGGCACGTACGTGCTCGATGAGCGCGTCGGTGGTGACGCGATGCTCGGCGAGAGCGATCTCGGGTCTGCCAATGTGCGCGGGCACGGTTCCTCCGTCTCGGCGGTGCGGGCGGGTGGAGCAGGTTGAGCGGGGGCTGGCGGCCCGGCCAGGGGGTTGATCGGGCCGCCAGCCGATCGGGGGGCTACGCGCCGCCGTAGCGGGCGCGGAGCGGGGCGAGGGTCGGAGGGCGTTCCTCACCGAGGTCGAAGATCATCGTCATGGTGATGAAACGGTTCGACGATGCGGGCGTGGAGGTGTGGAGCGTCATCCAGCCGGGCCCTTCTTCGGGGTGGTTGAAGGGCCTGGTGGCGCCGTCGGGGTGGACCATGAACTCCCCGAAATCCTGGTAGATCGGTCCGGCTTCCTCGTCGGCGAGGATGCGCCGTTCGAAGTCCTTGAGGTACACGTCCGTGGGGTGCTTGGCCCGCGCGGACCAGACGTGCGGGGCGACCATCGGTGCCCACTCCGTGGCCCAGTCGCGGAGGATGTACCGGGCGTCGGGGCTCAGGAGCATCCACTCCATCGTGTTCGGGGGGACGCGGCGGCCGGGGAAGATCCGGGTGAAGTACTGGTTGTAGGCGACCAGTTCCCAGCGGTGGTTCGTGACGTAGCAGGCGTGCGGGAGGCTGTCGATGACGCGGCACCAGGACGCGGGGATCTCTTCCTCGTTGTCCGGCCGGAGCGGGCGCGGGGGGTCCTCGCGGCGGGCCATGCCCCACAGCCACGCCCACTCGTGAGCGTCGAGTTCGAAGAGTTTCCCGACGGCGGTGAGGACGTGTTCGGGGGCGTTGGCGTACCGGCCGCTCTCCAGGCGCTCGTACGTGCCGCGTCCGAATCCGAGGATCTCGTCGACCTGTGTCTGGGAGAGACCGCCGCCTGCGGGCCGCCGCCCCTGGGGGGCAACGCGGGTGATCCCGAGCTTTGCCGGGTTGAGTTCCGCTCGACGCTGTTGCAGCAGTTTGCGGAGGGCCTCCTTCAGGGCACTCTGCTCCAATTTGATCTCTCCCTGCGCGCTATTCCAGTCAGAACCATGATGGCTGATTCCGTGAGGTCATTTGCCTGCGAGATTTGCAGGACAAAGCTGTGGGTAACAGAGGGGCAGCATGGACTAGGCCAATTTTTGACCGAAGTACAGGCGCCTGACCTGCACTTTTATCACGTCAACTCGCGAGAGTCACCACTTCATCACGCTCAGACTGTTACGGAACTCCGTTTCGGAGTCGTGATGATCGCTTTGCAAAAACCGACGGAAAATCGACTCCCGGTCTGTTTTTTAAGATTTCCTTACCACTTCCCGGCCCCATAGGTGGCGCATGAAACAACGTGAACTTTCCTCGCGTTCGGCGATACCGAACAGTTCGCGCCAGCCGGGGATCCACACCCCGACTGGCGCACCGCTCCAACGCCCCGCCTACCCCGCCCCTTCCACCGCCCCCTCGGCGTGCCGGATCCCCACGAACCGCGCACCGCACGGCTCACCGCTCCCCGAGCCCTGCACCTGCGTGTGGTGGGAGTCGCGCCAGTTCGCTCCACCACCGCACGCACCACACTCCGAACGCCAGTTGGCGACCACCAGGATCGCGGTCCGCCCCGTCATGACCGGCCCCGCTGGCGCGCCATCTCGGCACGGATGTCGTCTGGGTGGCGCCGGCGTCGAGCGAGCGGCCCATCGCCTCCACCGGGATGCTCGGGTCGGTCAGACGGTCCGGGCCGTCGTGCGCGGGCACCTCGCGAGCAGCATCCTCGACAGCCTTCTGCTGGGTCATGTCCATGGGTACCTCCGGTCAGGCGAACAGTCGGGCGACAGCGTCGAAATGCGGGTCCACAGCAGCCTCCACACCGCTCTCCACGCCACTCTCCACCGGAGAAACCGGCTGGTCAGAGACGTGGAGAGGGGCTGTGGAGTTGCTGGTCTCCACAGTCGGGGGGAGGGCCTGGAGAAGGGCCTCGATCGTGGCCCGGGAGACCCCCGAGCGGCCCGACACACCACCCACTCGCAGGGTGCGGTCGACGGTGATGTGGTGGCGGTCCAACCAGGCCCTCATCTCGGGCCTCTTCAGATGGGCCAAGTCGGGGTGTCGGGTGAGGGTGCTGTGCAGCTCGGCGAGGTGGATGCCAGCACGATCCCGGGTGAGCTGGTCGAGCCAGTGGACGAGAAGCTCGTGGGGACTCATCACGAGCGCTTCTGGGGCGGCAGGTTCACGGTATGTTTTCGGCCGGTCCGCAGATTCTTCCTCGGAGGCCTCCGCGGCGGTTCTTCCAGCCCGCCAGGCGGCGATGGTCCAGGAGGTGCTGAACAGCCACAGCAGGGCCGGTACGGCGCGCACCAGCCGGTACAGCAGGTACGCGCCGAAGATGACGGCGAGCAGGCGCAGAACGCAGCCGAGGCCCGCACGCCACCCTTCCAGGTCGTCCCGACGGCCCCTGCGCACCCATGCGGCGATGCGGTTGCCGAGGCGCCGGGCAACCACGACGGACCCCGTGGAGAGCCGCGCGGCGGGGCGGGCGAGGCGGCTCACAGCAGACCACTCCCCTGGAACGCCGAGACGACGCCGTCCCCGGCCGCGTTGAGGGCGCCGGGCAGCCAGTGCAGGGCGCCGGCGACCCCGGCGGTCAGGGTCAGGGACGATCCGACGAAGAACCCGCCGACGATCCGCCGCCGGTCTGCCTTCCCTGCCTGCTTGTACGCGAGGAACACCAGGAACACCGCGATCGCGACGATGACCGCGCCGGTCGCGCCGAGTCCGACGAGTTGTCCGCTGGTCAGGTCGTTGCCGCTGTGGGTGCCGGTCGCGGCGGATCCGACGCCCTCACCTGCACCGTTGGCGACGCCCCCGGTGTGCTTGTGGGTCCAGCCGAGGATCCCGCCGGGGCAGGCCGCGGCGAGCGCAGCGGCGCCGCACCCCTTCCCGAACGGGGCGAGCATCTTCATGTCCCGGCCGCCCCTGTACCAGGGGTACAGGTTGGCGACGAGGACGAGCAGGGCGGCGAGCAGGCCGCCGAGGGTCAGGGTGGTGCCGGTCATCGGTGGACTCCGGTGATGAGGGTGATGGCGTCGAACCACTCGAAGACGCCGAAAGCGCCGATCAGGGCGGTGACGAACAGGAAGCGGGGCACGACGCGGTCGTTGCGCCGGTTGATGGCCCAGGCTGCGGTGAGGGCGACCCCGGCGATGGTGTACGCGGGGAGCACGCCGGCCTCGGTACGGGCCTGGTGGAGGGTGTGCGCCCATATCCCGACCGGGCTACGGCCGTAGGCCCAGGGGAACAGGGCGGCGAGGACGGCGATGAGCAGCCGCCAGGTGACGATCGCGTCCCACAGCCGTTCCCACAGGCGAGGCCCGCGCTCCGGCTCCGGGAGCACCATCTCGTGGACGTGGCGGACCACGAGGGGCTGCGGGTCCGGCGGGACGGGCACCGGATCCGGCACCGGAGGAACGACCGGAGGAGGCGGAGGCGCAGGAGGTGCGGGCGGAGGCGGCGCAACAGCGGTCCTCCACGGCGGGATCTCACCGCGCTGGGGCGCTCGGGCGGGCAGCGGGGCGCCGGACGGGATGATGCGGGTCGGGATGATGGGCTGATCGGTCATGGTGCTGGTCCTGTCGTGGGAGTGGCCGAGGGGGCGGGCGCCGAGCCGGGCCAGGAGGTAGCGCACGCGGCGCTCGTCGGGCCCTGGCTCACGGCTCACGGGTAGAACCCCATCCCGTCGCCGATCCGGGTCTTGGCCTCCTTGAGCCGCCGCCCGGCGGTGGCCTGGCTCACGCCGAGGAGCTGAGCCGCGGTGGTCTTGGTGAGCCGCTCCCCGGACTTGAGCCGGTGAGCCAGTTCGGTGATCTGCTGCTCGATCTCGTCGTCCGCCGAAGCGCCGGGCTCACCGGGCTCACTCGCCGTCTCAGGGCTCGGCTCAGGGCGGCTCACGAGGATCGGCTCAGCCGGGCTCAAGACGGGCTCACTTGAGACCTGCTGGTCAGCGGGCTGGGCGGGCGGCTTCACGGGGTCGGCCAGCGTGGGGCGCGGCTCACCGCTGGCGACGTGAAGCGCGGTGACGACGGTCGTCTCATAGTCGGCCGGCTCAGGCTCATCGTCGACCGGCTCAGGCTCACAGTCGCTCCAGTCGAGCGGCTCAAGCTCGGGCTCACGGCTCACGACCGGCTGAGCCGACGGCAGTTCACGGGGAGCCGAAGATGAGCCCAACGGCTCAGGCTCGATGTTGAGGACCCCGGTGACCGGAGCCAGCTCACGCCCGTACCGCGTGAGCCGCAGCGCCATGACGGCCTCCACCGGAGCCTTCCGCCTCCAACGCCGCCCGTATCGGGCACGCAGCCGAGCCCGCTCGACGATCCGCTCCTGCTCCAGCCGGATCACCTGGTCGTAGGAGCGCAGCTCCCACACCTTCATCCGCCGCCACAGCAGGAACGTGGGGATCGGGTCGAGGAACCACCGGACCAGGCGGACGGAGTCCATGTGCCGTCCGGCCGTGATGTCGGCGGTCCGGCCGATCGCGTGCCGGGCCGCCTCGACAACGACCACGAACAGGACCGGGATCACCGCGTGCATGCCGGTCCCGATCGGGTCGGGCCACGCGGTGGCCGCGTTGAACGAGATCGTGGCGATGGTCAGGAGCCACGCGGTGTGGCGGAGCATCCCGAGCGGCATGCGCAGCCACGTGAGGAGCAGGTCCAGGGCGAGGAGGACGAGGATGCCAGCGTCAATGCCGATCGGGAAGGCGAGAGCGAACCGGCCGAACCCCTTGGCCACGGCCAGTGCGCGGACGGCGGCGTAGGAGCCGACGAATCCGATGGTCGCGATCGCCGCTGCCCCAACGGCAACGGCGCTGATGATCCTGCGCTGCAAGGGGGTCAACTGGATGCGGTCGTCGGTGGGCGTCTTCACGGTGTGCTCCGGCGGCAGAAAAGGGGCCGCCCCGCGGGGGGAGGGAGCGCGGGGCGGCCGGTCTGGGGGTCAGCGGGCGGCGCGGTACCAGCCGCCTCTGCGGTCCTGCTTCCGGTCCCTGTCCTCCCAGGCCTGACCGCTGCGGGCGGCGCGGCGGGCACCGGTGGTCTTGGCGCGGAAGAAGCGGCTCGACGAGCCCGTGACGGATACTCCGGCGGCGGGATAGCTGCGCGTGCTCTGGCCGCGCTTGGAGAAGAGGCCCATCAGTTGGCCGCCGACATACGGGCGCGGGCGAACTGGTTACGGGACTGCGCGGCGGCGGCCTGGCGGCCGTTGGGGTCGCCCGGGTCGTTCCGGCGCAGGTCGCCCGCGCAGACGGCGGGGGTCGCCGGGGCGGCAAGGATCTTGTTGGGGCGCGGAGCGCGGGCACCCCGGGGGTCGGTACCGTTGGACACGGTCATTCCTCCTGTTGACGGCAGGTGGGAGTGATCAGGTCGTCCGGCGCAGCAACGCCGGACGACCCTGCCTCGGTCGGTGCGTCAACACCGGTCGAGGCTCGGGCCCCGTTTCGGTGCGTCAACACCGGGGTGGGGCCCTCTCTTGCATCTAGGTTGTACCACTCAGTTGTACAACCTAACGATGCGTCGGGGCATCGTCAAGCAAGTGGCGATTCGTGCGAGTTACTCGGCGGCCGGCGGGACGTCGCGGACGTTCGGCTGGTTGGCTCGGTCCTGCCGCCACCGCTCGATGGTGGACCGGTACCAGCTTGGGGTCTTGCCCCACATACGGTCAGGCTCCGGCAGGTCCGCCGGAGTGGCAGTACCGGCCGCGCGCCGACGTTTCGCCCGGCTGTTGTAGGTGCGCATCGTCGCGGGCTCGACACCGATGAGGGCCGCCACCTCGTCCATCTCCAGCAGCGGTTCGTCCTGATCGGCCACGTCGCGCCCTTCCCATCGTTCGAGTGAGTGGGACAACCGTAGCGTCGACGGTTCACCGAGCAGCACCGATACGAGTTCCACCACACCTCCCTCCGTGCGACGGCGGCAGCAACATGCCTGGAGAGTTGTACAACTCACTTGTACAATCACGCAAGCGCACTCGTCCTCGCAGCGCGGGGGCTGTCGGTGCCGTCCATAGCCTGGAAAGGTGACGATGACCGAGCCCTCGACTGCCGAGGAGCAGCTGGAGTACTGGCGCACCGAACTCTCCCGCGCGCTCAAAGCGAACTCGGCGCTCCCCTGGAAGAACCTCATCGACTGGGCGGAGGAGGCCGAGGAGTACGCGTCGAAGACGTGCACGGCCGGCGGCCGCGCCAGGGTCGTGAAGCAGGAGCAGCGGCTGGCCAGCATGGAGAAACTGGCGGCCGCGTGGCAGCAGGAGGCCGAACGGAACCGCACCGCTCTGGAGGTGCCGGCGGACGTGGCCGACGTCGCCGAGTTCCGGATCTGGTGCGCGCTCGACCGGCCGCTCACCGAGGAGGAAGTGCACGAGCACATCCGGATCCTCCGGAGCGTCCGGCGCCTGGCCGGCGACGGCCTCCTGATCGCGGCCAGCTCGTACACGGAGGCCAAGGCCCGCCTCACCGCGCTCCACACGCCCGTGGAACACCTGGGCAAGACCTGGTGCGCGGCGTGCTCGGTCCGGCGCTGGACGGGCCCGAAGACCGAGGAGTGGGTGGCATTCGTCCCTCACCCCTGCCCCACCCTCGACGCCGTGTCCGGCACCGGCTGGCCGCCGCCCGACCCCGGCCTCCCCGAGGGCCCGTTCGAGGAGTCCCGTGGCTACCAGGTCTGCGGTGACTGGGGCGTCGACTACGCCGAGGACGCCGAGGACGCACGGCGGCAGGTCGCGCAGGCCCTGGCCGAGTACCCGTCGTGCCGCGCCCGAGCCGAGTGGCGCATCGTCCGCACCTGGGACGACGACGCTGAGTTCACCGGGCCCTGGCAGCCCCTCGACGAGGAAGAATCCACGCGATGACCGAGCCGGTGACGATCCGCATGGTCGGTGAGCGGCGCATGCAGTGCAAGGACATCCCGGACGACGCGTTCCTCGCCGCGGTGCTGCGCACCCCGGGCTACCGCGGAACGCCGGTCGAGCCGCACAGGTGGCGGTCGCGCCAGGCGGTGCAGGCCGAGTTGGAGAAGGTAACCGGCCCGATTCCCGAGAATCTGTTCCTCGCGAAGGCGCGGCGCCTGGGCCGACGGGGGCTGCTGGGCGGCTGCACTAATTGCTCGTGCAGGGGCGACTACCACATAGCCGCCGCCTGCCGAGGGCGCGTGTACGGGTGCTGCGGAATGGAGATCCCTGACGTGCAGAACCAGCCCAGTTCGGAGACCTGACCGTGCGGTGGTGGCGATGATGCTTCGGGTGCTGGACTGGTTCCTCTTCACCCGGCTGGGCCGAGCCTGCCGGGCCGTCACCGAGGTCTCGCTAATCCTCGGACTGACCCTCCTTCTCGAACACCTCGGCCTGTACTGACGGAGGACGATCATGAGTGACGTGCTGAACGGGCCGCCGCTGCCCGCCGAGTACGCGGGGAAGGCGATCGCGTGGACGTCGTGGCGGGACCGGCCCGTGTGCGGTCGTACGGTCGTACAGTGGCCGTGCAAGGGCTGCGGGGCCACGGTCCCCTGGTGGACCGCGAACGGCGCTGCGGGCGGCGTGCAGCGGGTGTACGCGCGGTACTGCCCGGCGTGCGGGGAGCTGTGGGTGCACTGGAAGGTTCCGCCGCCGCCCGGCAAGTACGTGGGGCGCCTGGACCTGATCGAGCACAGCACGCGGCAGGAGCGCCGCGACGCGGCGATGGAACGCGCCGGCGAGCGGCTGCGGCAGGCCGTCCAGGTCGAATTGCGGCGCATGGCGCGGCGGTCTGCTGCGTGGCCCTTCGCTTCCCAGGCGGGCAGGGGCACGGGAGGACCGCGGTGACGGAACGGCAGTGGCCGACGCGTGAGGAGTGGCAGGCGAAGGCCGAGTATTCGGTGCGCACGCTGTGTACGCGGTGGGAGCGGCTCCCGCACGACGCCCGGTTCATCACCGCCGAGGAGGAGGCGGAGGCGCTGGCGTGGGCGCTGGAGGCTGCGAAGCGGTTGCGGCCGCCGCTCACCGCTGAGATCAACCGGCTTCGGGTGCTCGTCCCGGACCGGCCGGCGGCGGGCCGCGCTCGTGTCCGGTGGTGGCTCGACCTGTCGGAGGAGAAGGAGCGGGTGGCGAACGACCTTTCGGCGCTGGAGGACATCCGCCGTACCGTGGCGCGCGCCGCCCGTGAGAAGGCCTGGGACACGGTCGGTGGGCAACTCGGGCGGCTGTACCGGCACCAACGGCGCATCATGCTGGACGGCGGCCTCGACGAGCTGTGCGAGCGGCTGAACGCGCGTGCCGTGGAGGTGGCGGCACGGCGGGACGCGGAGGCGGTCCGGCTGGAGCAGAAGGCGATCGAGCGGGAGGTCGCACGACGGGCCACGGATGAGGCGTGGGAGAAGGAGTTGGAGTGGCGGGCGCGGGTGGAGCAGCCGAGGGTCACCCGAATCAGCTCAGGTTACGGAGAGTAGGTGCCCGCCCCCCAACGAATGGCACTTTCGTGACGGAGCGTAGAACAAGCGGTGGCCCCCGACCGGTCTGGCCGGGGGCCACCGTGCGCGTGCGTGGCACACTGGTCACGCACTCGGGCGTCCCGCCGCGTTGGGAGCGTGGCGGGGCCCTGTGTCAGATCGCCTGGGACACGGCCCAGCTGATGGCCGCCAGGGCCACGGCCGAGATCCCGAGGTTCCTCGCCTCTCGCCCAGCGATCTTGTGCAGCACTGCCGCGCCGATCACGGCGCCGGCGAAGACCGCGATCTGCTTGTCGCGCTTCGACATGATGTTCACCTCCTCTCCGTACTGCGCTCGATGATCTCAGCGCGGCGAGGTGAAAACCAGCAGAATCCCCAGGTTAGCCAGGGCTATTAGCCCCCAGAACCCCAGATGGTCGACGGCGTTCCAGAAGCCGTCACGCACATCGCGGAGCAGCGCGTAGGCCCGGTCGGCCACGTCACTCGTCCTCGAGACCGTGGGCTTTGTCGCATCGGACGTCGCCGCATCCGAGGTCGGGGTGTGCCTTGACGTGTCCGGCCTTCGCGCAGCGCTCGCAGTGGCCGGGGAGGCCGACCTCGGCGCGTTCCTTGCTGGCGCCGGCGAACGGGTGCGTGGGGTACGGGGCCGCGGGCCCGGCGCGGCGGGGACGGCCCTCTTGGCGCGGAGCTGTGCAGCGTTCATGTGGTCGCTCCTGAGGTGGTGGTGGTCTGGCCGCGGGCGGCGGCGAACCAGTCGTCGACGGTGGGGCGTTCGGGGAGGGCGGCGGCCGGCCTTCGGAGGAACCAGCGGACGAACGCGGCTTGCAGTTCCTCGGGGGTCATGCCGACGGCTGCTGCGGCGTGGACGAGGTCGTGGTGGTCGTCGAGGGCGGGGGCGTCGCCGAGCCAGGCGTCGAGCGGAGGTCGTTCCGGGAGCCGTGAGCCGCGCCGGCGCAGGACCCAGGCGATGTACTGCTGGACGAGTGTGCTGCGGTTGCTGCCGACAGCTGCTGCGGCGTGCTCGAAGTCGAGCCAGTCGTTGCCGATCCGTACTTTGCGCTGAAGGTCCGACGGCTTGTCCTTATCAGCGCGGGCGGCGGCGGCCCAGTCGGTGCGTTCTGGCCGTTGGGGCTCGGCTGCTCCGGGTCGGTGGAGGAACCAGGCGACGAAGGCGCGGATGTTCGCGGATCGGTCGAGTTGGCGCAGGGAGCCGGCGCGGCTCTCCGGGACGGGTGCGGCTCGGGCGGCGTGCTTGAAGTCGCGCCAGTCGTCCCAGGGGATGCGGATGAGGCGTTGCGGTGTGTGGGTGTCTTTCACCTCGGGTGTCGGTGACATGGCGGTCACCATACAGGTCTGTAGCCACATAACCAACAAGCTATGTGGTTGCATTGAACTACAGAGTATGCCTAGTATGTGGATACCGGCCGCAGCGGGCGGCCACCATGAAAGGCGTCAACCATGCAGACCAGTACGGACGTTGTCGACGACCGCCGCGACTGGGCCGTCCACGCCGTCACCGTCACCCTCGTAGCCACCAGCACCCGGGACGTCGCCGAGGAAGTGGCCGAGCAGGGTGACCACCTCACCGTCGTCTCCCGAGAGCCCGGCGGCGAGTGGCAGATCATCACCGACCCCGCGCAGCCCACCCGCTACACGTACCTCTTCGAGGGTGAGCTGCGCGCGGGCACCCTCGCCGACTACGCGAGGAACTGGAAGACCGCTCTCCCTGGCATGGGGCACATCACCCCGTACGTCCGTACCTGGGCGGGCGTACAGCTGAACGTCCACACCACCCGCCTGGGCGTCGAGAAGGGGTGGATGCGCTACCGGCTGGCCGTCGGCGCCGAGACGGTGGACGTCACGTTCGACGGCCGCGACTGACTCCCGTGGCCCGGTCACTCGACCGGACCGGACCACACACCCCTCGCCCGGCCGTCCAGCGCGGCGGTCGGGCGAGGGCCCGGCGCAACGGTCCGAAGCCGACGCCGCCCGAGCCCCGCAGCCCTCTGTGGATACGGAGGCGCTCGTCACCGCGCTGGACGCGGTACGGACGGCGCTGGCCGATATCGCCAAGAGGCTCGACCGGCCCTGATCTGCGTTTTATTGCCCCTGGTGCCGTGTGCCGGGGGCAACTGCGGTTTCTCCCCCAACCCCCTTACATGTATCCACACATATTCCTTAGTCTGTAGATACGACGGCGGGAACAGCCCGCCCCCCACCTCCCCGGAGGACCACCATGAAGGCCTACTCCTTCACCACCCGCAACGTCGTCACCGGCACCCGGAACGACGCGGGTGAGATGGTCCTCCGCACCCTCGGCGATGTCACCCTCACCCTGGAGGGCATGCTCCCCGCCGAGCTGGCCGAATGGGAGTGGGCTGCCGCCGCCCTGAACACCCGCGGCTGGGACGAGGCACAGTTCCTCCTGACCGTGCGCGGCTGGAAGGTCGTCCACCCCGAGGCGGGCGTGGTCGGCGTTCTCCTCCAGGGCGCGGGCACCCGCGTGCACGTCGAGTGGTACGACGCGGTGAACGGTGACTTCTTCTCCGCTGGCGGGGTGCGCAACCTGCGTCACGGCGCGGCGGCGATCGTCAATGCCCGCCAGCACGTGGGGCAGGGTCTCCCCGTGGACGTCGAGCCCGAGCCGTACCACACGCCGCAGCCGGTCGCCCCGGTGTGGCTGGACCGTGGCACGGTCGTCCGCTACCACGGTTCCCTCGACCAGCTGGTCGGCGGCACCTTCCGCATCGAGGAGTGCTACCGCGTCGAGGCGTGCGACCTCGACTGCGACGGGTACGCGCTGTACCGCGTCGGCGAGTACTGGCCGTGCGCCGTGCACGTCGGCCCTGGCCACGTGACCGCACTGGAGGAGGAGCCGGCGGCGGCCTGACCGGGCGTGGCCCGGCGCACCGCCGGGCCACGTAGCTGCGTGAACTCCTCCCCCAACCCCCTTACGCGTATCCACATACTTGCCTTACTCTGTAGATACACGCCGGAGCGCAGGGCCCGGCCGAGCAGGGAGAACACCCCATGTGCCGCACCATCGTTGACGTCCCGTTCATCTCGCCCGCCATGGTCCGCGCCGCGCGCGTCGCCGCCGCCCTCACCGAGCGCATGGGCGGCCCGGAGCGGTTCACCACCCTCACCATCCACATCGGCCTCTACGGGCGCGACTGGGGCTTCGGTGACGCCTCCCTCGCCTACGCGGACGGCGGCGTCCTGCGGATCTCCCCGTTCCGGGAGGTCGACCAGTGCAGCCCATTCGCCGAGGCCGCCCGCCGCCGGTTCGCGGCCGCCGAGGAGCTGCGCGCGCACCTGGCCGAACTCCCCTTCACCGGCGAGGCCCTGCCGATCCCGCTGCACGCCGCGCACTGACCCGCACGCCCCTCGCGGCTGCCCCTGCCACTCGACCGGGCAGGGGCGGCCCCCGTCCATCACACCGCATCCCCGAGAGAGGCCTCACCGTGCACCGTTCCACCTTCCTCCTGTCCCACTACGCCGGCCGGTCCTGGGAGGCCGACCAGCGCACGTCGATGGCCGACGCGCGCACCGCGCTGTGTATCGAGTCGGGCGTGGCCCTGGAGGACATCGACCCGTCCACCGGCTACGACCTCTCCCGGCGCGGGTACGACAGCGCGCGCGCATCCTGGGTCAGCGTGGTGAAGTACCACGGCCTGACCCAGGGGTACATCAGACCGGACCTGGCCAGCGCGTTCGCGTACTGGGCTCGGGTGCGGCCGGAGTTCGCCGCTGGGGATGACTGGGAGGCGGCGGCCGTCGCCGCGCACCGGGCCTACTGGGAGGGCGAGCTGGGGCGCCATTCGTGCGGCGCAGCGGGCTGTGCGGTCTGCTACCCGGTGCCGACCGAGTTGCTGGCGTAGCCGGTAGTTGGTGAGTGCCCCGCCGGTCTTCCGGCGGGGCACTTCCTTATTGACCTGGGATTTCTTGCCGATCACCCTTACCTGTATCCACATACATGCCTTAGTCTGTAGATACAGCGACGGGGACGGAACCGGCGCACCGCCCCAGGAGGCACACGATGAACAGCAACTCCCGTACCGCCCGCCGGATCATCCGCGACCGCGCGGCCGCCACCCGCCTCGCCCGCTCCGTCCGCCGGGGCCGCTCCCTCACCACCCACGCTCTCGCCGCCGGGGTCGAGCAGAAGACCGCCGAGGGCGTTGCGAACGGCCTGCGCTCCGTCGCCAAGCGCCTGGACATCAAGCCCGTGAAGGTCGCCCGCACCCACCGGGGCGCCGACCGTACCCGCGCCTCCCACCACTACACCCCCGCGCAGGTCGCCCAGCTCCGCGCCGCCTACAAGCCGCGCAAGCCGGAGTACATCGCGGCCGTCGCCCTCATGGCCCTCGCCGCCTGACACGCCCCCACCGCCGCGCTCCCGGCCACTCGACCGGGCCGGGCGCGCGGCCCCCGCACCAGACCGCACCAACCTCGGAGGACACGCCCCATGAGCACCCTGATCGACATCCACACCCAGTACGGCCGCATGCCCGACTGCGCCTGCGTGCGCGCCGCGTGCGGCGGTATCCAGTCCGGCCCGGACACCGTGTCGGCGCCGTGCCCCGTGGACCACATCAACTGGTGCGGCCGTAGCCACGTGGGCTACGACTGCCCGGCGCTGCCCGCCGACACCGACCTGTCCACGCTGTGGGTGCTGGTCCTGTCCGGCTGGTCGGCCACCGAGGGCTGGAGCACGATCTCCCCTCACCGGTTCGACCGGACGCTGATTTCCCGCCTGCGCCGTGAGGGCGTGACGTTCGACGTCGCGGAAGGGCCGGGTTGGCCGGAGGCGATCGCCGGGTGGCGGGAGCGCCTGTCGGTCCTGCGGAGAGCCTGACCCTGTTGCCTGCGCGGCCCGGCCACTCGACCGGGCCGGGCCGCGCCCGTACGACTGCACACACCTGAGAGAGGCCCCGATGGCAGCGACCCGCGATGAGCTGTTCCGTGTGGTGCGTCGGTTCGCCGACGCGTGGAAGTCCGATGACCTGAGAGAGGAGTTGGCGGGCTCCCTGTCCTGCACGGAGGTGGCGGCCCTGACCGACCTGCTGCGTGCAGGAGGGGAGCCGGAGCAGGCCAGGCAGTGGGAGTTGGCGCACGCGGAGGCGGACGTCACAGCGGGCGAGGAGTGCCAGTTCGAGGGGTGATTGGCCTCCCCGAACCCTTGCTTGTATCCACAGACTTGTTGTATCCTGTGGATACAACAACGGGAGGGAAACCCATGGAACTCGCCACACTCACCGCCCTGATGCAGGCCGGCACCGTGCACAACTTCCGAGGCACGTTCGGCGGCCGCCCCGAGGGCGCACGCGGCACCGTCATCAAGGTCGGCGCCCCCGCCGCCCCGAACACCATCCGCGTCCGCGACATCGCGGGCGGCCTCCACACGTGGGACCGCCGCACCATGAGCGTCGCCTGACGCTCCCCACCCCGCTGGGCTCCGGTCACTCGACCGGACCGGAGCCCAGCACCCGGAAGGACTGAGATGACCACCACGAACCACACGACGCCGATGATCCCGGCTCCGGCCGGCATCCCCGGGCCCGAGCACGACCACCGCTACGAGGACTTCGGCCCGCACGCGGGTGAGCGGTGCGTGACGTGCAACGCCCCGAAGCCGGACATGCAGGCTGTCGTGCAGGCGGCCGCCGAGGTACTCGCCCCCGAGCACACCCCGGCCGTCCGCAACGACTACGGCGCCTGCACCGAGGCCGGCTTCTCCGTCAACCCGGGCACCGACGGCCGCGCCCGCGTACACCACCAGCTCCCCAACCTGAACCTCTACGACCCGAACCGGCTCTCGGGCCACGCGCGGTGGGCGGTCTGCCGGGCCCGGGTCGAGACGTACGCGGCCACGCTGCGGGCGGCCGACTGGACCGTGGAGGAGAAGACGGTCACGTCCGGCGCCATCCTCCTCGCCGCCCCGCCCGCACCCATCAAGGACGCCTGACCCACTCGGCGGCCGCTGCCACTCGACCGGGCAGCGCTCATCCCAACTCACTGAGGAGCAGCACATGGCCGAACTGAACACCCCCGAGGAGATCCGCGACTTCCTGCGGCTCTGCCTCAACCCGCCCGGCCGAGGCGCCCGCACGCCAGCGCAGCTCGCGCAGATCATGCCGGACTGGGTACGCGGCCCCCTCCACGAGCACGCCCCGCACCTGGCCGCGCTGCGGGCCGAGGCCGAGCGGCTCGACGAGGCGGCGGCCCGCGCGCACCGGGCGCACGCGGCAGCGCTGGCGAAGTGGATCGAGGGCACCGAGCCCCCGAGCGCCGAGGGCGTCGCCGAGGAGCAGCACATGCCCGACATGCAGCCGAGCACCGACCGGACCGCCGAACTCGCGGCGATTCTCCGAGAAGTCCTCACCCACTTCGGTCCGATGCACGACGTGTACGGCGGGCCGGTCACGTACTACGACGGGTTCGCGGGCGTCGAGCCGAAGACGTACGAGCGCTGGCAGGCCGCCCTGGACGGGATCCCCGCCGGGCTCGACCCGGCCGAGGCCGACAACCCCACACCGCTCCGCTGGGGTCTGCACGACATCCTCTGGGGTGATGACGACAGCGTCACCCTGTGCTTGTCCGGCCCGGACGGCGAACCGTACTGGCTCGAACTCGGGCCCGAGCGGGCCGCCGTGATGCGGGACGACCTGCGCGGCCCCCACGACTGACCTCGGAACGACGGAGGCCCCCGAGCATCACCGCTCGGGGGCCTCAGCCATGCCCAGCCGTCACCGATCGGCCGGCGCGCGACCGGTGTACTGCGCCCCAGCAGCCTCCCACGACATCCACACCGCCCGCCCGTAGCCGCCCACCGGCCACCCGTACGCGCGGCCCAGGGTCTCCCACATGCCGCCCTCGCCGTACAGGCGACGGTCCAGGCCGTCCACCCACCACAAGCCGTTCTGCTCCACCGACACCGCCGACATGGCGCCCACGAGCTGCACACGGCCGCGCTCCAGGCGTTCGGTCTCCTCGGCCGTACGCGTCTCGCTGCCACGCTCGCCGCTCGGGGTCAGCAGCAGCTCGCGGAGTTCCTGGAACGCTTCGTCCGTGAGTCCGATGTCCACGGCCCACACCTGCGTGTCGAGGGACGTGAAGTCCGGCAGGTGCAGCACCACGCCCTGCCCGTCCGGACCCACGGTCACCCGGGGCACGTCGACCACCTCACCAGGCTCGCGGTCGAGGTCTTCCTCCCACGCGGCGAGCCCAGCCGGGTCGGGACGGTCGGCCTGCTGGACGAACTCCGTGCCTACATCGGTGCCGGCGCGCATCCCAACGACGAGCCAGCGGAAGACCGCGGTACGCACTTCTGCCTCGTCCCCCACGAGCACCGGACCGGCACCCACAGGAAGGGGGGCACCCTGCTCGTCGACGAGCATGAGCAACTCAGCCGTGACAACCTCTCGCGGTGACGCGGTCAGCCTCATCTTCAGCGCGCTGTCGATCCGCGCTCCCGTGTCGGCGTCGAGCAGCACGACGGATTCACCGACCTGAACACCGGGCCTGGACCACACGATGATCAAGCTGCCCTGATACTCGACAGGGCCGCCAGCCGACGGCGCCTCTCGAACCGGAGAGTTCACGCGCACGGAACCGCCATGACCTGGAGCCGCTCCGCTGGTCGTCATGACCTGCTGCTCTTCTCTCGTGACGGTGACGGGGACGTCGAGCTTGGTCACGATCGCCTCGCCGAGGCGTTGCCGGACTCCCCTCTTGATCACTTCCTGGGAGGCGGGGCTGTGGGCGCTCCAGAGGTCTGCTGATAGGGCTTCCTGCACGTTGATGGTCTGCTGATTGAGGACGACTTCGGCTCGGAGGACAACGGCGTCGAAGGGCTTCGTCGGGGTGGTCATCGGGTCTCCGTGGTGTGTCGCCAGAGGCGGAGGTTGGTGAGGGTGCGGCGGTGGTGGATGGTCCAGTCCCAAGCGAGGGCGGTGAGGAGGATGGGTACGACGATCCAGAACTTCCAGGCGTGCCGTCCGAGGTCGGTGGTGCGGTAGGCCCAGTTGGTCATGCGTTCGCCGGGGCGGATGCGAGCGATGGTGTAGCCGAGGGTCAGGGCGGTGGTGAGCGCGAGCGCGTGAATGATCATGTGGTGGTCGTTTCGGGGGTGTTGATGGCTCGGGCGATGGCGAGGGCGCGCTGTACGTGGGCGGGGAGGGTGGGGGTGTCGCAGGTGTTGGCGTACTCGGCTGCCGTGTTGAGCAGTTCGGTGAGGGGCTCGTGCAGTTCGTCGTCGAGGAGGAGGAAGGCCGGGCGACGAAAGGGGTTGTGGATGTAGAAGACGGCTTGGTGGAGTTCCTCGGCGGGGGTCTTCACTGCTGCTCCGGGGGTCGACATTGTGTGCACTGCGGGCATATGCAGTAGCCGGGGGCTCCCCTGGGGATGGAGGGGTTGGCGCATTGCGGGCACCGGCAGCAGCAGAAGTCCAGGTCTATCCGGGGTGGGTGAGAGCACGGGCGGGGTTCGGCGGTTGGGAGGGGCTTCACTGCGGCTCCGGGGTGTGGCGGTGGTGATGGAGGTCGGTCCACTCGGTGGCGGCGCAGGAGGCGAGGAGGATCGCGGCGCAGGCGAGGGTGATGGTGAGGCGGGGCCAGGGCAGGTACAGGGCGGTGATGGTCATCTCGGCGATGGCGACGAGGGTGCTGGTGGTGAAGAAGAGGGCCGCCGGGAGGCTGGGTTGGCTCATGGGTCGGTCCGGGGCGGTCTGGTGTGGGTGAGGGTGTAGTGGCGGGCCTGGGCTCGGGTGCGCGCCCACGACGGGCTGGTGGGCTGTTGTGGGGTGCGTGGGAGGGGTGCGGTGAGGGGGATGAGGGCGGGGAGGGCGACGCAGGCGGTGAAGAGGAGGCCGGCGGCGAGGCTGTGTGCCCAGTCGGGGATCACGGCTGTGTCGCCTCCTGTTCGCTCTTGGTGGGGTACATGGCCCAGCGGGCGGTGAGGATGAGAGCGGTGCCGAGGTTGATGGCGTCCCAGGGCCATGCCTGGGCGGCGAGGCAGTAGATGCCGGAGTTGAGGGCGCCGAGGGTGTAGAGGCTGCATCGGGTGCGGGGGGTGAGGCGGGCGGCGAGGATCGTGATGGCGAGGGCGATGTTGAGGGCTGCTGCGGTCGCGGTGTACCAGTGGGGCATCAGTGCTCCTCCGGGTCCGGGGTGGTGCGGTCGATGTCGTCGGCCCAGGCCTGGGTGAGGGCGGCGAGGGTGATGAGGCGGTTGCGCTGCTGGGTGGGGTCGGCTTCGCGGACGACGTCGTAGACGGCTCCGAGGAGGACGGTGGACCAGTCGGAGTGGATGTTGGGGTCGGGGTCGTAGTTGCGGGCGTTGACGCGGCCGTAGGAGCGGGCGTAGATCGCGTACTGCTCGCGGTTGAACTGCTGCGCGTCGGGGGTGCCGTCGAGGGCGGGGAGGTGCTGTTCGCCGAGTTGGGCGACGAGGGCGGCGACGGCGTCGGTGAAGGCCTGGGGGGTGGTGGGCTCGGTCATGAGTGCTGGGCTCCTGCGTAGTGGGTGGAGTAGGGGTCGATTCGGTTGGCGCCTTCCCGGACGTTGCGGGTCGATCCCGGCTCGTCGGCGTCGGCGGCGTTGGTGCGGGACCAGACGCGGAGGTCGTTGGCGATCTCGTGGGCGTGCTGCTGGAGGATGCGGGCGACGATCTCTCGGGAGCCGTGCCCTGTGCGGAGTCCCCACTGGGCGCAGAGGTTGAGGAACTCGGCGCGGGCGCTTCCGGCGGCGTTGTGGACGGGAACGGGGAGGGTTTTGCGGAGGATTTCGAGGTTGTCGCGGGCGTGCTCGGCGGCTTGGACGCGGCAGGAGTCGGCGGTGAGCGTGTTGAGGCGGCGGACGGCGTGGAGGGTGCGCATGAGGTGCTCGACGCGGGTGCCGAGTTGGGCGTGTTCGTCGCGGAGGGCGTCGAGCTGCTGTTCGGCGGTGCTCTCGCAGCGGTGGTTGCGGCCCTCCCAGACGCGGCGGCACGACTTGCACCAGGCCTCTGCGTCGCCGAGGTCGAGGAACTCCTCCAGGGCGGTGAGGACCGCGTTGGCTTCGCCGCGGTAGTGGGAGTTGGGGATGTCGTTGCTGGTGAGTCCGTGCTCGTAGTCGTATCGGTGGATGGCGAGGGCGAGGCGTCGGACGAGTTCGGTGCGGTGGGGGTCGGTGGCGAGGAGTTGCCATTCGCGGCCGCGGGCGTCGCGGTGGTACTGGGCCTCGGGGTGCGGTGCCTTGATGCACGGGCCGAGGGGATGTTCGTCGAAGATGCCCTCGCTGGCCGCGCCGCAGGTGGCGGTCGGGTCCTGGTCCGCGAGCACCTCGTCCCAGGCATCCCTGATGGTGGCGGCCAGTGCGTCGGCGGCCGGGAACTGTCTGGCGCCGGTCGCTTCGGTCGCTGGCCGGCCGATGGGGCATTCGGGGTGTGGGTGGACCTCCTCACCGTTCTCCTCGTAGCACCAGCCGCAGTCGAGGAGGCGGGCCGGGCGGGCGCCGCGGATGGCGGAGCGGAGGTCTGCGGCCATGGCGCGGCAGGCGGGGTCGGGGGCGTCGTCCCAGACGTCGCAGAGGCGGAGGGCGGCGTTGCGTTCGGCGAGGAGTTGCGCGGACTCGGTGTCGGCGACGGCCAGGGCGGCGTCGGCGATGTCGTGCTCGGTGGCGCCGAAGACTGACGGGCCGCCGGTGAGGGGAGTCGGCCCGGTGTGAGCCTTGATGTTGTCGCGGATCGCGGCCGCGTAGCGGTCGCGGCGTTTCGTGTCCGGGTGGTGGGGCGCCCGGTGCAGCGGGGGCAGGGCGTTGATGGCCTCGGCGAGCTTCTGGAAGGTGTGGGCGCCCTCGGGGCTGAGGGGGCCCTCGACGGTCTTGGTGGACAGCTTGATGGTGGCCGCGTCGACCAGGTCGTCGGTGCAGGTGCGGCACCGGCCGTTGATGACCGGGGCGAACGGGTGCTGTGCGCAGACCCCGAACACGGCAGCGGTGAGGCCGTTGAGGCCGTGCTCCTCGACGGCGCGCTTGCTGATCGCGGCCAGGCCGTGCTCGGGGCAGTTCAGGAGGTGCGCCGTCCCGGCGAACGTGCCGATGGGGCCGCAGTGCGGGCAGGTGTCAGCCATGGGTGGTGTCCTTCGTGGGGCCGGGGCAGAGGAACGGGTACGGCGGGTTGGTGCCTTTGCAGGCGGGGCAGTTCTCGGCGTTGGCGCCGGCGTCGAGGTGCTCGGGGGCTGGGTCGGGTGCGGTGGGGCGGCAGTCGGAGCGGCGCATGGGGTAGCCGGAGGGGGCGTCGAGGCGGTCGGTGTCGATGTCGATGAGCCCGAGTTCGGCGAGGTGGAGCAGGCCCTCGCGGAGGGCGCCGCTGACGATCTCGTGCATGGTCATGCCGGGCCGCTTGTAGGGGCCGTCGGGGCCCGTGACCCAGGCGGCGGCGGCGCGTTCGGCGATGTTGTCGATGCGGTGGAACGGGGTGCCTCGGCTGGTGTCGACGTCGATGCGGGGCCAGTCGTCGAACGTGCGGGCGGGCAGTGGGGGCTTCGGGGTGTCAGGCATCGGTGGCCGCGGGGTGGTCGCCGGGCTGCTCGGGAGCCGGGGCGGTGGTGGGGCGGCAGTCGGTGAGGCCCCAGGGGAAGCTGTCGCTGCCGTTGAGGCGGTCGGTGTCGACGTCGATGAGCCCGAGTTCCATGAGGTGGAGGAGGGCGGCGCCGACGGCGCCGCGGACGGTCGTAACCATCGACTGCTCGGGGTCCTGGTAGGGGCCCTCGGGGCCCATGATCCAGTCGTAGGCAACGCGCCGGCCGAGGGTGGTGAGCTGGTTGTGGGGGCTGCCGTCGGTGGTGTCGACGGGGATGCGCGGCCAGTCGGCGAACTTCACGGTGGGTACGGGCGGCTTGATCGGGGTGTCAGGCACTTCGGTCCCTGTTCTTGATCGCGGCGAGGATGGCGGCGGCGGCCGCGCGTTTCGCGGGGATGTACGCCCAGCGTTGGGCGAGGGTGGTGACGCGGCGGATGGCGGCCGCGTCGTCGGTGAGGGGCGGCTCGTCGACCGGTTCCGGCGGGGGCGCGGGGGGCGGGGGTGCCGGCGCTGTCGGGGCTGGGGCGGGGAGGAGTTTGACGAGCGCTGCTTCGGCGGTGGTTGCCGCGGTGGCCTTCCCCTTCCAGGTCTCCACCGACCTGCTGAGGTTGAAGTTCCTCTGGCGGAGTTCCGTGGCTTCCAGGGCGGTGCTGGTGAGTTGTCGGAGGCCGTCGCGGAGGCGTTGCGCCTCGATGGTGGTGAGTCCGGCCTTCCGCTCCGCGCGCTCGATCAGGTTGAGCATCTGGTCGACGGTTGGCGGTGGGCTACTCACGCGGGGGTCCTTCGGGGGTGGGGTGGCGGGGGCGGATGATGCGGGCGCCCTCGGCGCGCCAGTGCTCGCAGTCGCAGAACACCCGCCGCTCGGGGTGAACGGTGCATCCGCGGTGATAGCGCTCGACGGCGGCGACGAGGGTGGGGTGCGCGGGCCGGGCGAGGCCGACGCTGCCGGTGGAGGCCGGGAAGCCATTCCAGGTCGCGCGGACCGGGACGCCTCGGCGTTCCAGTTCGGCGGCCAGGTCGTCCAGCTCGCACGGGGTCAGCGGGTGTTCCTGGAGCCGCCCTGGGAGGAACCTGATCTTGCCGATGTTGATGACCACGACGGGCAGGTGCTCGGCGCCGTCCGGGCAGAAGCCGTAGTACCGGTTGTACTCGGGCAGGCCAATGGAGGTGCCGTGGTGTTGCTGGTGGGCGTCGTCGGGCTGGACGGTGTCGTACAGCCAGCCGAGGCCGGCGTCGAGGACGGTGGCGAGAGTGCGCATGTCGCTGTCCCCCGTCACCGTGCGGGCTGGTAGGTCCACCAGCCGTCGTATCCGTCGGGGATGAGGGGGTAGCGGTCGAGCATCGGCCGGAGGACGGCGAGGTGCTGCTCCATGACGGCGGAGACGGTGGCGGGCCTCCTGCTCCTCGACGGCGGCGACGTGGTCCGCGTAGCTGATGCCGCAGCCCTCGCAGGGCTTCGGCGGCGCGAAGATGAGGCCGGGGGCCTGGAGGGGGAACGAGTGCTTGCACAGGCTCAGGGTCATGAGCCGGGACCTCCTTGAGGGGACTGGCCGCCGGGCGGCGGGATCAGATGAGGGCGTCCTGCATGGCAGTCGGTTCCGGCGGCGGGGGCGTGTCGTCGGCGAGGGGGTCGGGGTCCCACTCGATCCCGGCGGTGGCCCAGTCGCCGGTCCGCATCTCGTCGAAGGAGAAGGCGCACCGCCAGAGCTGGCCGGCCATGACGGTGGTGACCATCCCGTCAGGGTGGAGCGTGCAGTCCAGGTGCGGTCGTTCGACGAGGTGGACGCGGAACCGGCGGGGTTCGGTGGGGAGCTCCACCGGCGACGTCAACGTCTTCTCGACGGGCCGCTCGACCGTCGTGTCCGTGCAGTACTTGCACGCGTGACCGCGGCTCATGCGAGGTTTCCGGCGAGCAGGGCCTCGGCGGTGGGGACGTCGACCCAGAGGGCAGCGGCGATCTCGGCGGTGCTGCGTCCCTCGGTGGCGAGATCGGTGGCCATCTGGGCCCAGGCGGCGGGCCTCTCGGCGGGCTCGACGTACTCGGTGCTCCGCCACGGGGTGGGGTCGTCGGTGTCCACGGGGTTCCTTCGGTGGGTTGGTCCCGGCCGCCAGCGCGGCCGGGCGGGTGTGGGTCAGATGGCGGCGACGGCGGCGTGGAGGCTGGCGCGCATGCGGGTGCCGATCCAGGTGCCGACCTGCCAGGAGACGGCGTTGCCGAATCCGTCGACCTGGTCGCGGGCGGAGCCCCAGACGATGAAGGTGCCCTTGTAGCCGGGGAAGTCGACGTCGAAGCCGCAGCCGCGGCCGACCTCGTGGGCGCCCATCATGCGGAAGTAGCAGTCCTCCAGCGGCAGATCCTTGAGGGCGGCCCGCCACTCGGCCATGTACGGCGTCATCGGGTCGTTGGCGAGCGCGTGGTTCTGCTCCCAGCCGGAGAAGAGGAGGGACTGGGAGGCGGCGGAGCCGACGAGGGTGCCCAGGGGGTCGCTGACGGGGTGGGCGCGGTAGTGGGCCTCGTCGATGGAGCCGTTGTTCTTGATGGTTCCGGCGGCGGTGAGAAGGCCCGGTATCTGGTCGGAGGTGACCGTCGGCATGGCCTGGCCATGGACGGTGGGCAGCGTGTTCTGCCGGAACGGGATGACGCCGGCCGATACGACGGCGAGGGTTTCCGATCCGACCTGGGTCGGCAGGGGGGTGTCGGCGCCGCGCGGGCTGCCCTGGTAGTTGTCCACGGCGAGCGCGACGGGCGGCGTGATGATGCCGGTGGTGTTGGTGGCGGTCTGAGCCCACAGGGGTTCGTCGAAGCCTCGTGAGCGGCAGTTGGATCCGGGCCGCTCGAAGGTGTTACCGGCGGCCGCCATCAGGGAGCCGGTCGACAGGATCGACGTTTCCTGCTGGCTGGTCTGGGTCGACATCGGCTGCCAGGGGTGCCGTTCGGTGCCGTGCACGGCCTTCGCCGGCATGAGGACCGCGGGGAAGTCGGGGAAGCGCTGGCGGCAGCGTTCCGCGCGGGCCATGGTCGCCCGTGCGAGGGGGCCGACGAATCCGTCCTTGAACGTCTTGACCGGCTTGTCACCGATGCGGGTCCCGAGGTCGGTGAGGTCGAGCGCGGCCAGGGAGGGGGTCATGGGCGGGACGACCGGGCGGTGGCAGGACGGGCACCGGTATTCGTACTGCTTGCCGTAGCGCACCGACCCGGACTGCGGGATGCCGGTCTTCCAGCTCCACACCGCCTCGACGGCCCGGTCGCAGTGGTGGCAGTGGGACACCGGGCGGTGGTCGAGGTCGGGTTCGGGGAGGGACTTCTCCCAGAACACGATGTAAAGCCGGTCTCGGGACTGGGGTACGCCGAAGAACTGGGAGTTGAGGTACAGGACCCGGTGCCGGTAGCCGAGGTTGCCGAACTGCTGGAGCCACCACCGGTAGGTCGTGCCGTCCCCGATCTTCGGCTTCCCGGGGATGGCCGGTCCCCAGGAGGTGAGTTCGGTGGTGCATTCGACCAGGATCATCCGCGGCCGGTGCCGGTCGGCGTACTGGAGGACGCAGGTGGCGGTGGCCCGGTCGCGTTCGGACCTGGTGACCCGGGCCTCGTAGTCGGGGTCGTCGAGGTCGAACAGGGACGCGCCCTGCTGGTACGCCTTCTGCGTGTTGGCCTGCGAGTGATTAACGCATGAAATTCCCGCAACCAGCAGGTCAGCGGCGGGGAGGTCGGCCGCGGAGTGGTAGTCGGAGGCCTCGCGGTCGACCAGGTCGGCGATCCAGTGCTCGGCCTCGGGGTGGTTCGCCTCGTGGACCTCGACCTTGTAGCGCTTGTGGTTCGCGGCCATGATCACCAGGAATCCGGCGGCCTTGATGCCGTCGGTGAGTCCGCCGAACCCGGAGAACAGGTCGCATGCGGTCAGGGTGTCGTGGCGGAAGCGGCGGGGCCTGACGGCAGGGCGGTGGGTGGCGGTGCGCGGCTTCTTCTTGGTGATCGTGCGGGCCATCGGGCGGCGTTCCTCTCCGTATTGCCGCCCTGGACGAACGTGCGTGCAGGGACGTGCAGTTACTTCGGGGGATGGTTCATGTCGGCCCCCCAATACTATTGCGGCCGCAATAGTATTGGCAAGGGTGGGAAGGCACTTCAGGCCCGGTCCCCGAGGGGTGGCCGGGCCTGCGCGTGGAGGGGGCGTGTCAGCTCGTCGTGGGCGCCGGCCTGTCGGTTCCCGGTGCACGGTGCAGGCTGCGGGGGCGGTGCTCGTCGCAGCGCCATCCGGCCGCGTACGGACGCGCCGGCTTCCCGCACAGGGGGCGGCCGGTGTCGCACGGGCCGCGCGTGGGCTCGTCGGCCATCAGAACGGAGGCTCGTCCGAGTAGCCGCCGGCCGGGGCCTGGCTGGCCCAGGGGCCACCTTCGGGCTGCTGGCCGCTGCTCCAGCCGCCGCTACGGTCCTGCTCGCTGCTCCAGCCCCCGCCGCCCTGCTGCTGGCCGCCCTGGGGCCGCTGGGCGCCGTTCCATCCGCCGCCGTTCTGCTGCTGGCCGCCGCCGTTGTTGTAGCCGCCGTTGTCGCGGCGGGCCTTCTCCACCTTCGCGGTCGCGCTGCGCAGGGACGGCCCGACCTCCTCGACGTCCAGTTCGTACACGGTGCGCCTCACGCCCTCGTTGTCCTCGTACGAGCGCTGCTTGAGGCGGCCCTGGACGATGACGCGCATGCCGCGCTGGAGGGACTCCGACACGTTCTCGGCGAGCTGCCGCCAGGCCGAGCAGGTGAGGAACAGGCTGTCGCCGTCCTTCCACTCGCTGGTCTGGCGGTCGAAGACGCGGGGGGTGGAGGCGACGCGGAACTTCGCGACGGCGGCGCCGGCCGGGGTGAAGCGGAGTTCGGGGTCGTCGACGAGGTTGCCGATGACGGTGATGATGGTCTCGCCGGACATGGCGTGCTGCTCCTTGGGGTTCAGGCTGCGGTGTAGTGGCCGTGGTGGCCGTTGACGTAGGGGGATCCGGCGCGCAGGTAGGTCTGGTGGCCGGGCGGGTTCCCGACGTGGAAGCCGGGGCAGTAGCGGCACTCGTAGATCTGGAGGTGGCGGCGGCCGGGCTGGCGCCGCAGCCACTTCCAGTGCTTCTTCGCCTGGGATTTGCTGGGGAACGGGACCTTCGTTCGGCAGGAGATGTCCCGGGGGCTCGGCCGGTACGGCTCCAGCGGGGATACCGCGACCAGGACGAGCGTCATGCCGCGCGCTGGTAGTCGGTGGGGTGGGTGAACGCGGGATCGGTCCACTGCGGGGCGTCAGGCCACTTCTCCCCCTCGGCGCGGGCGCGGGCCTTGATGCGCTCCCACGTCCGTTTCACGGAGTCGACGTCCATGGCGAGGAGTTCGGCGATCGCGTCGAAGGACAGGCCGCGGGTGCGGGCGCCGTACTCGATGGCGGCGGTGTTCTCCCAGCCGCTCAGCGGGAGGTTCTCGCCCTCCAGGCGGCGCATGACCTTCGCCATGTCGACGCTGCCGTCTTCCTTCCGGCCCCGCCGCGGCCGGGCCTTGGGGTCGTCGATGGTGTCGTCGTCCCAGGCGAGCGGGCCGTGCCATTCCTTCGAGGCTGCGTCGTTCCGGGTCCGCTTCTGGATCCAGCCGGGCACCTCGTCCTCGTTGGGGCTGCGGTGCCAGAGTTCGTTGTAGAGGTCGCGGACGATGCGGACGGTTGCAACGCTCGTGGTACGCGTGCCCTTCTGCATGATCGTGGTGAGGCGTACGGGGTGGATGCCCTTCCGGGCCGCCAGGGCAGGGCGCGTCCATCCGAGGGTCGCCAGGGCCTGGAGGCGTCGACGAGAGCCAGTGGCGTCGTAGTCCGCTCCGGGCGGGTAGTCGTCGAAGGTCGGCCGGTAGGCCATGATCTTTTCGGCGTTCTCGGTGAACATCCGAGCAGTCGGTGGGGTCTCACCGTTCCCGTACAGGAGGCTGTCGATCATCGTCAGGGTGACGCCGCTACGGTCCGCGATCACGTGCCGGGGCACGCCCGCGTTCATGAGCTTCCGGACGTAGGCGCGGACGGGCTCGGCGTCGCGCCACGGGTCCCACCGGCCGTAGTGCTTGAGACGGGTGATTTCGCGAGCGCGGCGCGCAAGGGCCGCACGGACAGCAGGGGAATGTGTGCTGCTCATGCTGCTCGGGCTCCTTCCTGGGCGTTGCGGGTGGCGGCGAGGCGGCGGACGTTGTCGCAGCCGCGGCATCCGGGCGAGCCGTTCGCGGCGGCGTAGCCCCACTCGGAAAGTTCGTGGATGCCGGAGTGGCACATGCCGGTGAGGGGGACGCCGATGAGGGCGGCGTACTGAACGCGTTCGCGCTGGCGGATGACGTCGTCGGTGAGGTGCGGGCCGCGCAGGCACAGGGCGATTCCGCAGTTGGCCTTGACCAGGCCTACAGGCGGGGTGTCGCGGTGGAGTGCCCAGGCGATGTGTCTGGCCCGGTAGCGGACGACGCCGACGTACAGGTAGGGGATGCTGCGGCTGGTTGTTGTGCCTGGCCAGATGAGGTGTTCGCCGTCGGGGCGTAGCCGGTCTTGGAACGCCCGTACGACCTCGGTGGGCACCGCGCCCGGGATGACGGGCGCGGTGCGGATGATCCGGCAGTTCACGACGTGGGGAGCGTGGTCGGCCAGTCCGCCTTTTCGATGGCGGCCCGGTGTGCCTTCGGCACGGTGGCGAGGGGTTCGCCGAGCCGGTCGCGGCCGGCGGCCATGAGGACGACGGCGTCGGCGCGGTTGTCGTCGCCGTCGGTGGCCCAGGCGGGCCAGCGGCGGGCGACGGCGTCGATGACGGGGCCCTTGCTGCCGGTGCTCTTGCCGGTGGCGTACAGCTTGAGTTGCTGGATGGCCAGGAAGCCGACGGGGATGCCCTGGTCGATGAGGCGGCCGTAGGTCTCCCACCACAGCCAGGCGCGTTCGTGGGCGCCTCCGCCGGAGCGTGAGGGGGCGGGCCGTTCGATGACGACGAGTTCGGGCGTGCCGACGGCGGTGATGATGCGGGCGCAGAGCGCTTCGAGTTCGTCGCGGCGGCGCGGGATAGGCAGGTTGGTGATCTTCTCCTTGCTCGTGCTGCCCTTGAAGCCGACCACTTCGGTGCGTCCACAGCTGGAGGCGATGCCGGTGGCGGTGAGGGAGATGTCGAGGCCGACGACGTGGGGGCCCGGGTCGGCCGTGGGGTCGGCGGGGGTACTGGTGGTCACAGTGTTCTCCGAACGGTCAGGAGACGGTGGTGGGCCGGCGGTCGCGGCCGGGGGTGTCGGCGGCGCGGGTGATGAGCCAGAGCGGGGCCGGGGGGTCCGGGGCCTCGGGGGCGGCGGCCGCCGGGTCCTCGACGATCCGGAGCGTCATGGTCGGCGTGTCGGCGACCGGGGCCGGGCGGGGCGCCGGGGCGGCGGCACTGCACTCGGCTGTGGCGGCGCGGACTTCGTCGAGCTGGGCCGGAGTGCTGACGCCGTAGCGGTGCCGTCGGTGAACGTTGCACGGGATGATCGCGTCGAACTTGTGCATCTCGTCGCCGGTGAAGAGGAGCGTGGTGCCCTCGTCGTCGGTGAACTTCGCGGTGCCGTCGTCGCAGCCGATCCAGTCGTCCATGACGATCCCGAAGCCGGAGGCGATGCCCTGGACGTAGGCCCAGGCCTGTCCGACTTCGGCGTTGGTCGGTATCTGCCGGACGTTGTCGGGGGTGCTCACTTGGCACCCCCGGATGTCAGCTGGGGCAGGCCGTCGATGTGGGCGAGTTCGCCGGCACGCCAGGCGGCGGCGATGGCGGTACGGCCGGTCTTCTCGAAGGTGACGGAGTGGGAGGCGCTACGGGCCGTCTTCATCTCGACGCCCTCGACATCGAGGATTTCGCCGTTGTCGGGGTCGATGGTCTCGGCGGCGCCGCGCTGTTCCATGGCGTCGAACAGCTTCTTGAGGTAGGCCGGGCGCACGACCCTGATGGTCATCACCTCGTCGGGGGCGATGTCCTCGACGAACGCGAGGAACGCGGCCTCGTCGGTGATGACGGGCTTCGGCGTCGGGTTGGAGACGGTGATGGAGGCGACGCGGCTGCCGTCGGGGAGGCTCACCGCGATGCGCTCGGCGCCGAGGGCCTCCAGGGTGGTCTGCATGTCGGTGCGGAAGCCGGTGAGGGTGTCGCCGATCGTCTTGTGGATTGCGGTCAGCGCAGCCTCGCGGAGGGCCTGCTCGGGGAGGGGGAGGTTGGTGGTGCTGTCCACGTGCTGGTGCTCCTTGCGGTGGGCGGGCCGTCGCCGGTCGAGGGGCGGCGGCCCGCGGTTCGGTGGGTGTCAGACGGCGGCCGGGACGGTCGCGGCGAGGTCGAGGGTGTGCGCGATGTCGCGGAGGGTCTGGGTGATGAGGGCGGGGGTGACGCCGAGGAGGTTCGGCCAGTTGGCGAGCCGGTCGATGGGGTCGTCGGTCCAGTCGAGGTCGGGCCAGGCCTTCGTCATGTGCTCGGCGATGACGTTGAGGATGTCCATGGCGGCCGGGGTGGCCTCGATGTAGCGGCGGGCGTCGGCGGTGGCGGCGTCGGTGGGGAGGGTGAAGACGCGTGGCAGGTATCCGGCGGCGGCCCTGTAGGCGCTGGCGGGGATGTCGAGGCGGCGGCCGGTGTGGCTGGCGAAGTTGGGGCCGCCGGTCCACACGCCGTTGCGGTCGAGGTGGATGGCCATGTCGAGGAGGTGGTCGGCGGTGGCCGTGAGGGTGCTGGTGGGCATGGCGGGTTCTCCCGTCGGCGGGATGGTGTGTGGGTGGCGGTGCGGCCGGGCGGGCGGGAGGTCGGCTCTCGACCGCTGCGCCCGGCCGCACCGGGGTTCCCCGCCCGGTGGGGGTCCGGGGCGGGGTGGGTGCCGGGCCCCTCCCCCTGGGAGGGGGTTGGGGGCGGGGGTGGGGCCCGGCGGGTCAGGACCGGTAGAAGTCGGCCCAGGGCTCGTACGAGTGCGACGGGGGGATCGCGCGGTGGTCGTGGCGGCAGCGATGGCAGCGGATGATGCCTGCGTCCTCGTCGGTGAGGGCGCCGTCGACGATGTCCGCGCAGTCGTAGCACTGGGCGATCTCGGCGTCCGGGGTGAGGGCGAGGCCGAGGGACCAGGCGGCGACGGCGCTGAGGCTGAGGCGTTCGGCGCGGTCGGTGTACGGGACGGGCGGCTGGTCGTCGGCGAGGCCGTCGGCGGTGCCGAGGCGGGTGAGGACGTGGCCGAGGACGAACTGGGCCTGGGTGTCGGTGAGGTGGGCGGCCGGGATCCGGCGGCGGCCGGTCGGGGGCGCGAGGGTGCTGGTGGTCATGTCTTGGGTCCTCCGCGGTGGGAGATTCGAGCAGGAGGGCGGTTGCCCTGCTGCCCTGTCGGCATGAACCACGCTAAGGCATTCCTATTGCGGCCGCAATAGGAATGAGGGGGGTTTTCGCAGGTCAGCCTTAACCCGTTCACCCCCAGGCATGCCGAAGGCCCCACCCCCGGGGGATTGGGGCAGGGCCTTCGGGTCTGTGGGTTACGCGCGCCGGCCGTTCTTCGGGATCCAGCCGTTGACCAGGTCGCGGTGGAACTCCAGGACGGCGGACCGGCTGACGTACTCGCCGCGGGCTCCGTACACGCGCCAGAGCGGGCGGTCCGCCGCCTTGTACTTGCGGCGCAGGTCGCGGGCGCTCATGGGGCTCGGGCTGGTGGCGACGGCGGCCTCGGCCTGGTTCCAGGTGATGAGGTCATCCGGCGGTGTGCGGTAGAAGGCTGCGGTGGCGCAGCGCGGGGGGTCGGTCGGCACGGTGGATCCGTCGGGGTCAGGCGGCGGTGGCGTCGCGGCGGGGCTTGAAGTGGTGCCGGACGACGGCGCGGAGGGAGTGGACGCGGGGGGTGCCGGGCTCGGGGGCGCAGCGGACGACGCGGCAGGCCACGGCGCGGGCCCCGCTCGGGGCGCGCGTGCCGACCAGGGACCAGCACTTGCAGGCGGGGCAGACCAGCTTGCCGAGGAGGTCGTCCGCGTCGCCGATGGCGAGGGCGGCCCGCAGGTCGTGCAGGAAGCACAGCTCCTCGTACTCGGCGCGGGCGGCGCCGCCGCGCTCGGCGAGCCGGGCCGCGTAGTCGGCGACCGCGGTGCGGCCGGTGGGGATCTCGACGTCGACGCTGTGGCGCTCGGCGAACTCGGCGAGGTCGCTGTCGAGTTCGAGGGCCAGGTCGTAGACCGTGAGGTTGTACGGGGTTCCGGCGCTGCTGCGGGTGGCTCGACGCTCGGGGAGTTCGAGGGGGCCGCCCTGCCGGGTGGAGCCGGCGGTTACCCAGTGCGGGTCGCTGGCGATCTCGTAGGCGAGGGCGGTGCGGTGCGGCGCACGCTCCGGTTGACTCATATGTGACGCCCCCCGTCATTGCGGTTACAGATGGTGTGTCAATCTCAGCGCACGGTAAACCCCCTGGCGGGGAGGCCGGAGTGAGGGATTCCGTGTCACCGGATGCTCACATACTGCCAGCACGCCAGAGGCGTGTGGAGTTGACGTGAAGGAATGTTCAAGCCAGAGGCGAGGCTTTGCTCGTACGATAGGAATTCTTTACGTGAGTACCGTCGGTAACTTTGGCCGCACGTACAACCATGCCCGGATTGACCACCTTTGACGGGTCGCCAGAAGCGTTGGCCAGAGGTCAGCCGCGCTCGGCGCGTGCGCCGTCGACGGCGCTCATGAGATCGCGGAGGGCGCCACGCATCTCGATGGCACCCGTCTCGTCGAGGCCGGCCTCAGGGTTCGGCGGCCGATCGCCCTGCCCCTCACGTACCGAGCGGAAGCCCAGCACGATGCGGTCCAGGTGCTCGACCAGAACCGACGTGATGGTGGAGACGTGGGGCGCCGCGAGGTCGAGGCCCGCCCCGGCGAACACCTGCGTCCAGTACTTGCGGGCAGCTTCGGCGAGAAGGGGATCCGCGTCACCGGTAGCGGCCGCGGGCGCGCTGAGCGCCTTCCGTAGGCTCCTCTGCCGGTCGAGAGGCACAACCGAAGCGAGGTCGCCCTCGTCCGGCCGCCGAGCCGCATTCGCAGGCATGGTGTCTCTCTCCGTGCTGAGGGGGTGGCATCTCTGCGTGTAGACAACATCTAGTGTCGATGTATCTCCACTAGCAGGGTGACAGACCGGTTTCCCAGCCGCTACCCCTTCCAGAATCTCCAACTGTGGCGTAACCCACGAGTACCCACCATACGCGCAGGTAGACGCCCATAAAGGAACCGCCCCCTCCACTCACGCCCAAGTTTTGCCGACATGAATATGAGTGGAGGAGACGGCGAGTCCCACAAACTGTGTTAAGGGAAAGACCTCACACGAGGGGGATTGTAGAGCGGCCTCGCGGCAAACCGCTACCCCCCTCAGCGGTAGGCCTGTTGTGGTGCTCCGTTCACCGTCGGCGGCCGGACGCTGGCAACTGAGGCAGGAACCTGTCGAGCACGCCCTCCAGGAACGAGGAGCGGTCGGCGAACCCGTACGCCGTCTGGAACGCGTCGTACGTCGCCAACTCCTGCTTGGACGGCCGGAACGACTGCTGCCCGGAGTCCCGGACGCGGCCGCGAACCGCACGCCGGCCGACCACCGCGCCGAGGAGGCCGTCCTCGTCGTAGTCCTCCACGTCGACCGCGTTGGCCTGGTGGTAACGCTCCTTGAGGATCTCCAAGAACAAGTTGTTGCGGCGGGCGTGGAGGAATGCCCGGCGTACCACCAGAGCGTTGGAGGGCTCGGCGTCGCCGGCCATCTTCTTCTCCAGCTGGTAGCGGGCGAAGCGGTCGCGCACAGCACTGCTGATCATGATCGTGCACTGGGTCGCGTCGGTCCCGGCGATACCGAGGTTGGGCACCCGCACCTCGATGACACCGTCCTCCGTGAGACCGGGAGGCAGCACGTCCCGAGTCATGGGCACCGAGACGGCCCGCACCTCCACATCCCTCGCCGAGGGGTTGCGCTCTGCCTCCCCGGCAGCCGCCGCAGTGTCGCCGCGGTGGTCGGGCGATGCCGTCTGGTTGGGGACGGCTGCCCGCTGTTCCTCTGCCGGTGTCGTCGGTTCGGTGGTCTGGGCAGCCTCGTCGTGGTGCTCGACGGCGACGGTGTGCACGGGCTGCTGCGCAGGGGCGGGCGCTGGTTCGGGATCCGGGGCGGCCTGAGCCGCAACTGGCGCTTCCTCGACAACCGCGGGTGCAGGCTCGGGCGCGGGTGCGTCCTCCGCTGGGGTGGGACTGGTGTCGCTGGTGGCCTCGGCCGGCTCCCCCTCCCCGTCCTTCCTTCGGCGACGGCGCCGGCCGCCGCCGAGGGCGTCGTTCGCGAACGCCGCGAGGGCATCGTCGTCAGGGAGTGTGCTGTTGACGTCACTCATTCGGCGTCACCCTCGGATTCGAACTTGGTACGGAGGGCCGTCATGGCCTGCAAGATCTCCATGGTGAGGGACTGGTAGTCACCGGCGAGGGCCTTCATGGACTTCTCCATGCCGTTCGGCAGATCGGTGGCCGTGCGCAGCTCCTGGGGAACCTTCCCGCGTAGCCGTGCCTCGACAGCGGCGGCTTCAACATGCCTGATGGCCTGCTCGAACAGCGGAGCGCTTCCCCTCAAGTCCTGTTCGAGGTGCTCCCGGATGTTCTTCTGCACCTTCGTCGCGGATGTGTTCGTGGCGAACAGCACGACACCGAGCAGGTTCAGGACGTCGTTCTTGTCCTTGGCGGTGGCGAAGCGCTTGGCCACGGCGCGCAGGCCCTTGCGGGACGAGGGGTCCGACTTGGAGGGCACCAGGACGTAGTCGGCGGCGGCGAGAGCGGCGAGTTGCAGCACCTCGGAGCCGGGGGCGACGTCGAGGATGATGACGTCGTAGTCATCGCGGACCTGGTCGATGGCGGCCGCGTACATCCCCATCCACGCAGTCTTCTCGTCGGGGTCGTCCATCTTCTTCGCCGCACGCCTCTGGCAGTACAGCTCTTCGACGACCTCCTCCAGCTCATCGCCGCCCGGGAGGACGTACAGATGGGGGCGCGCTTGACCGGTGGGAGTCAGGGGCTTGCCTTCGAGGATAGCGGCGGCCTGCGCTGCTCCCCGGTCGTTCATCGCGGTGTTGGAGATGCCGAGGTCTTCGCAGTTGTTGCCCTGCTCGTCCAGCTCGGCGAGCAGGGTCTCCTTCCCGAGTTTGGCCAGGGCGGCACCGAAAGCGGAGGACAGCGACGACTTCCCGACACCGCCCTTCCCGTTGACCACGGCGATGACCTTGGGCTCATGCTCGCCCGTGTCGATGAGGTCGTACCGACGCTCGTACCGCCGCTTCACCTCGCCGAGGTCCACGATTTCGAGCGAGGTCTGTACTAGTGCCATGAGGCCGCCTTCCTGCCGGGGAACGGGTGGGTGTCGATGAACGACCCTATCCGGCCCGGTCAGGGCGGAGTTGCAGACCCGGGCGCATACGTCCGAAGGAGGGGGCCATAGCGTGGTAGCTAGCGTGCTATATGGCGTGACGGATAGCGGACGTCATAGGACGGCTCCTAGCTTCGTTGCTAGCCCTTTACCTAGCGTGGTCCTGATGGGGCATCACGCGCTGAGCAGGGCCCCGGGATGGTCCCGCCACTCATCCGGCTCCTCGGACAGATCATCGCAGGTCGCAGACCAGGACGCCGCCGGGGCGGTCTCGTGGTACGGCAGACCGTCGACATACACCGGCTCCTGGAAGTAGGCCGGCGGTATCCGCTTCCGCGCGACAGCGCGGGCAGCGGCCGCCGCCTCCAGGTCGTGCTGGCGGCACCGGCCGGTACCGGGGTGGTCGGTGCCGAAGCCCGCAGTGCGCGGGCAGTGCAGGTCGCCCACGGCGACCGGGCAGCGCGGGATGACGATGGTGTCCGCCAGGCGGCGCGGGGTCGAGGTCTGCATGGGCTCTCTCACTTCGACAGGGCCGGGTTCAACCGGCGGGTGGTGGCGGGTGCGTGCTGGCGGACGAGCCGGTTGAGGATGCGCTGCTCGACCTCCAGGACGTAGGCGTCGCGTGCCGCTCGGCCTCCGAGGTGGTGGTTCATGAGGTACTCGGCGTAGGCGCGCATGCAGGCGGGGCCATGGTCGGGGTGGATGTCCTCGTGGAGGAGACACGGCCGCGGCAGGGCCGCCATGCGGCGCATGCGCTCCACGAACCGCTCCCGCGCGATCAGCGCCGGGGACGGCGTCATGGCCATGAACCGGTGGGCCCAGGCCTGCACGTACTCGCAGCCGGCGGCTGGGCAGCGCCAACCGTCGACGGTGGCGACCAGGACCCCGGGGTTGTCGCGGTGCTCGTCGCGGCGGCCGCAGGTGAACGGGTGGAAGACGCCGGCACGCTGGTGGCGGTTGAGGTTGGCGACCTGGTCCTCGCTCCAGGGCGCAGTCAGGACGGTCGGATCGTTGGGCCAGACCAGGCCCGGGGCGGGTGCGGCGGCAGAGGGCAGCGGCAGCGTCATGAGGGGCTCCTTCGAGGGGTTGACGAACGGCCGAAGGTGACCGTCGTACGGGTGGTGAGCGGCCGTGGCCGCAGGGGTCAGGCGTTGATCCCGGCCGCCGTGAACTCGGCGTGCTGGTCGAGGATCTGGGCGCCGAGGGTGCCGTACATGGCCACCGCGGCGTCCCGGCCCAAGATGCGGGCGGCGGACCGGACCAGGCCCGGATCGGTCCGAGCGACGTCCCGCAGATCCCATTTCTCCGAGTCCGTCAGGGGGACCTGGTCGTCCTCGCCGACGGTTGCAGCCACGTCGGGGGTTCCCTCGGTGCGGGCGCGAAGGGTCTCCCTGGCGGCGGCGAAGGCGGCGTTCGGGGCAGTCGTCGGCATGTCTTCCTCGGCTTCCAGGTGGGCAGGGACAGACCTCTTGGCGTCCTCCGTGGCCATCCGGTGCAGAGCTGCGGCGATGACGCGGTGAGGTGCGCGGGGGCGCCAGCGGGGCGCGTCGATATCCCGGCCGAGGCGGCCGAGCCAGACGACGATCTGCTGCTGCGACCAGTCCCGGGCGACCAGGTCCATGAGCACCCAGGAGAGTTCCTCGAGGGTGGAGCGCTGTACCCAGTTCACGAGCGGGCGGATTGACTTGGTCATCTGGCGGGCCTGCTCGATGCGTTGCCCGGTGATCTTGTAGCCGGTGACGGTGAGCTTCCTCTTGCGGCGGGGTGACTTGGAGGCTGCCGCGCTCGCGGTAGAAGTTCCTTCACCACCCACTACCTGAACCTGACCCACTTCCTTATCCACCCAGAGGGAAGGGGTCCGCGTCTGAGCAGTGCCGGAGTTTTCCACAGCCTCGTTACCCGCAGTATCCACAGGGGATTTCGGGCGGTGGTCGACGATGATCCGAGCGTTGTACCCGGTGCCGACGAGGACGTGGCCGACCAGGGCGTCGTAGGCCGGGGGGATCGTCGCGGCGTACACGGTGGCCGTGCGGGCGTACCCGCCGAGCCCGAGCCGCGTCAGCGCGTTGCGCTTCGAGCCGTGCTCGACCCAGGCCAGCCAGCCACCGGCGCGGAGCATCCTCACGTGGTCCGTGACGGCGGTCTTGCCCAGGCCGGTGCGCTCCATGACGTCCTTCATGACGTAACGGGCGTGCCCGGTGTCGAAGCACATCCGGGAGGCGATCACCTCGATGATGGCCTGCGTCGTGGCCGTGAAACCGGGCACGAGGCCCGCCTCGACGGCACGTTCCAGGGCGCGCAGCCACGCGCGCGGACCGGTGCGGCGGGACGTCGTGCAGGCGACCGTCTCGGCCGGATCGGGCGCCCAGGCCTTCCGTTTCCCGGAAGCACGTTCGATTCCAGGAGTGGACTTCTCGACAAAATGGGCGCGCGGGGATGCGTCAGGCTGACAAGTGGCGGAAGCGTAAGGCATACTCGTTCTCGCTTGTAGGCACACGAAGACCCCTTGGCGGGGGCTCGTGAGGAATGAGGCCCGGCTGACTACCGGGTTCTTCGCCGGGGCTCGGGGTGGCACCCGATACCGGCGGTGGCAGATGGCCGACTAGGTCAGGTGGTGGTACACCAGACATCGGCCGGGGCGGGATGAGGCTCGTGGCAGAGCCGGAACCGCCCCAGACGGATTAACTTCCCTTCATCACCCTCCTGAGGTGCGCCCTGGAACCCCTGCGGCCGGCGGCCCGGGGAAGTACAACGACGGCGCCCAGGCCCCGGACACGGCAAAGCCCGCTCCTCGACGGCGGTGTGATCCTCACGCCGGAGTAGCGGGCCAGGGTGTGCGAAGTGGCAGGTACGCCAGTAACATTCATCGTGCGACGCCGATCTCGTGTGTTAGGTGTCGTCAGCGGAGAGCTTGCTGAAGGCGTCTCCGCACCTGGGGTCCGTCTCCCGCCTTGGTCACGCCAATGACCTCTGGGAGAGCCGGGCCCCAGTTCGTTTTGAGCTGGGCCCCAGGTTCGCTATTCAAGTTTCGGTGGCCGTGCGGTGAGGTCCGAGGGATCTTGCACCGCTGGCGCGCGCTAAGCGTACATCCATCTCGCGGCAAAAGCGCCTCCATCCGGCCGACCAAGTTTCAGCAGGTCGCAGGATCGTGACCAGCCGTCATGCCCCGTCCGGACTCGTGTCCGATAAAGTGTCCAAGTAATGGGGGGCCCGAGACGAGACCGCGTGTCTCGAGACCCCGACACCAGCCCCAGCCAGGCAGGGATTACGACTTGCGCACCGGCGCGCGGAGTACGCCCAGTTGGGAAGCTTGCACCCCGAAGGCCTGGAGGATGCCGCGCTGGATGTCGTCCACCGCCAGCTCGTTCGCCAGGGCCATGGGCGTCACGTACCCCTCCCAGCGGCCGTCGCGGAACAGGATCTGCCCTGCGTCCCGGTACGCGCGGTCTGCCAACTGCGAGCAGATCATGTGCCCGGTTGACTCGATGTAGCGGCGCAGGCCCGGCACGGGGATGTGGAAGCGATGCAGGGCGAGGGCGACGTAGTCGAGGAACGAGTACGGGACACCCTGGTACTTGAGGGCGCAGTCGGCGATCGCTTTCCGCTGTGCCGGGGTGAGGTCGGCGGGCGAGACGTACAGCACCTGGCGGTCGTCGTACTTCGACAGGGAGTCGACGAGGGCTCCCCCCGGCATCGCCTCGATGAGGCGGGCGCCGGGCAGGACGATGAACGCGTGCTGGAACGCGCCGAATCCGTCGCCGTTGAGCCACTGCCCGACCTTGATGAGCCAGCCGACCGGGCCGGTGATGGAAGTGAGACCGATGTCGCCGGGCTGCGGGACGGAGCGGATCACTCGTTGCCTCCCTCTCCGGGAACGGGCGTGAGGGCGATGAGGCTGCGCTGGGTCCAGGTGAACACCAGGCCCTCGGCGGTGTGGCGTGACCAGCCGCGGGCGAGGAGATCGGCGCGCATCCCGTCGGCGGTGTCGAAGACGACGGCGTGCATCTCGCGTGCGGCCGCGCAGTTGGCGGCGATGACGCTGAGGCCGTGCTCCAGGGCGGCGGCCTGCTCGGCCGCGAGCGGGGAGGGGTCGGGCGGCATCGGGTCCATAACGGTCGCCTCCTAGGCGGCGGTGGTGAGGGGGAGGGTGAACAGGCCGGCGGCGGCGCCGAGGTGGTGCCAGTCGGTGACGGCGTACGTGCGGTGGCAGGTGTCGCAGCGGATGACGACCTTCCGCGGGTCGAAGGTGAGGGTGCCGTCGCAGCGGGGAGCGTCCTGGTCGTCCTCGGCGTGCCCGCGCGCGGCCATCGGGCAGGCGGGGGTGAGGGCTTCGCGGCGGCGCCGGTCTCCGGTGATCGCGCCGCGCATCTCGCCGAGGACCCGGCCGAGGGCGCTGGAGAGGTCGTCGACGTCCGGGTAGGCGTGGCAGGCCCACAGGAGGTTGTTGCGCAGCCAGGTGACGCAGCCGGTGAGGGTCTGGGTCTGGGTGCCGCGGAACGGGGTGAGCGGGTAGTGCCGGGTCTTGCGCAGTTCCCGACGCCAGGCGTCCTCCTCGGCGAGCAGGGGCTGCGTGACGGCGCCGGCGAGGAGGTTGAGCACGGCGACGTCGGCCGGCGGCCGCGATCCGGTCGGGCCCGCCGCACCCGGGGTGTCGCCACCGCCGCCGGTGGGCGCGGTGCCCGGGACGACGACCTGGTGCAGCTGCTGCCACAACGTGAGTACCTCGGTGAGGTCCTTGGCGATGCGGGCCTCGCACAGGCGGCACACGGTACGGCCGTGCTTCGCCTCGATCGCGAAGAGCCGACGCGGGCAGCACCGGCACACGGGGAAGGCCGGGCGGATGTCGCAGCTGGTCATAGCGAGAGCCTTCTCTTGAGCGCGGGGACGGCGGAGGCGTAGCGGACACGCCAGTTGTCGAGGGTCATCTCCATCGGCTGGGCGTCGGCCGGCCAGGTCACCCAGAGCTGGGCCTGGCTGGCGAGGGCCTCGATGGTGGTGAGGGCCGGGGCCACGTCGGCGTCGTCGGCCCGTACGCGGCCCCAGCGGGTGCGGGGAGTGGTGAGGAGCATCCAGACGCCGTACTCGGTGCCCTGCTCCCAGCGGACGCCGTGCGCGGCCTCGGAGATCTGGGACATGGCGTCGAACATGACGGCGGCCGCCCCAGTGAGTTGGGGCGGCCGCAGGGGATCGTGGTCCACGGGGTTCTCCTTCACGCGGTGTCCGCCAGCGGCGGCCCTGCGGTGTCGTCGAGCAGCGCGTAGACGTTCACCCGCTCCCCGCCGACGGGAAGTTCGTGCGGGGTGCGCTGGAGTGGGGTGACGGGTGCCGCGACGGTGGCCTTGCGCCGGAGACGCGCCTCGGTGGCGGCCGCCGTACACTCGGGGCTGCGGCACCGGTTGTTGACATAGCAGGACTCGGACGGCTCGTGCCGGGCCCTCGCGGCGTCGCGGGCCCGCTTCATCGCCGCGCCCATCTCGGGGACGCGGTCGGCGAGGTTGTAGAGGGTGGCGCGGGTGACGCCCATCTTCTTCGCGGCGGCCGGCATCGACAGCCCGGAGTGGAGCAGCCCGAGGAGTTCCCCGTACCGCTCCGGGCCGATCTTCGGTGGCTGTCCCTTGCCGCTCAACGTCCAGCTCCTCGGCTGTCCATGCCCCGCAGGACGTCGGTGATGATCAGGTTGGCTTCGCGGGTCACCAGCTCGTCCACGGCGAGGGTGAGGAAGCTGGTGCGCAGTTGCGCGGTCTCGGCGCGGGCGCTGGTGACGTCCCGGTCGTGCTGGTCGTGCTCCTGGGCCAGCCGCCGCAGCATGTGCCGACGGACGACCCAGGTTGCGGTGGCGCCGCCGAGGATGGCGGCGCCCGCTATGGCGAGCCACCACACGGCGGCCCCCTCTCTGGTCAGGGATGGTGGTGGGTGTCGCGCCACGCGGCCTGAACGATGGCCTCGGCCGACGACACCGCGGGGACGTCGCCGAGACTCTCGGGCGGCGCGGTACGTGCCCACTCCAGGTAGGTGTCGCGTGTCTGGTCGCGGCGCGGGATGGTCTCGTCGCCGCCGTCGATCCAGTCGGCGGCCTTCCCGAGGATCGCCCAGGCGATGATGACGGCGGCCGCGATGCTCGGGACCCAGGTCATGCGGCTGCCTCGGCTTCCTCGGCCGGCGGCTCGTACCACCGGTACACGCTGACCCCGTGCCCCTTCGTCCCGGGCGACGTCGAGGGGACGCGGTCGCCGGTGTTCACCAGGCGCGGGCCGTGCTGCTGGTGGGTGAGGGAGTTGAAGGCCGCGGCGATCAGCCAGTGGTGCCGCTCGTCCAGGAGCTTGCGGATGTCGTTCGCGGAGATCTCGCCGTGCTTCCGGGCGGCCGCCAGAACGACCTCCTTGACGTGGTCGACGTTCCAGACCCCGGTGGAGTCCAGGAGGCTTTCGAGGGTGGCATCGCGGACGGCGGCCGCCTGCTGCACGGTGATCCGGCTCATTTCCCTGCCCTCTTTCGCTGGAGCTTGCGTCGTTCTTTCTCGGTGAGGCCGCCCCAGATGCCGTCGGTGATGGACAGCTCCAGCGCGAACTGGAGGCACTGGCGTTCCACCGGGCAGCGGCGGCAGTACGACTTGGCCTCCTCGGCCTGGTGCTGGGCGGGGCCGCTCTCACCGACGGGGAAGAAGAGGTCTGTCTCCTCTCCCTTGCAGGCGGACAGGTGCCGCCATTCCGTCTCGTCCGGCTGGGCCACTTCGAACAGAGGGAGCCGGGCACCGGGCCCGGCTCCCTCGTCGGACGGCCAGCGGGAGTCATCCCGCAGCGTCATCCCCGTATCCCCAATCCTCGTCGTGGCCCGCGTACTGGTGAGCGGCCTCGGCGGGCTGTCCGGCGCTCGTGCGGTTCTGCGCGGCGGCCTGGCGCAGCGCGTTGATCTGCCGTCGGATGACCTGCCCGAGCGTTCCCTCCTGCGGCGCTTTCACGTTGGCGGGGGCGTTGGTGACCCGCAGCTGCCGCGCGGTCTTGTGCAGCTCCTCCAGCGCCTCGGGGTCGTGCCAGATG
>NZ_JBEYJU010000030.1:0-91483 GCF_040703965.1 Streptomyces sp. NPDC006655
GGCCGCTTCGCGGTCGCGCAAGCGCGAGCCTGGCAGCCCCCGCAGAACCGGCGGTGCGGCGTGCGCTGCCCGACCGACCGAGGGGAGCCCCCGCCCAGGGGTGAGGTGTGGCCAAGGGCCGCCGCGCGGCCGCCGGTCCGGGGGCGGGAACCAGGCCGGAAACCGGTCCTGACCTGCGAAAACGTGTGATTGGGATCACTCCCCGGAAGGGGTGTTCCGGGTGGACTTCCACCCTTAAATAAGGCAGAATTAGTGATGTCGGAAGGGGGGGGCAGCCCCCCGGACGACAGCCCCAAACCTTCAACGGGGAGATCACTCCCGAGGAGAGACATGTTCAGCCGCCGCAAGAAGCCCTGGTTCGTACGGATCCCTCACCACCTCAACCAGGCGGTCAAGTGGACGGTCGCCCCGGTTGTCGATGCCAGCGGGGAGCCGACCGAGTTCGCGCAGCGGAACGGGCGCTTCGTTGACTCAATGCCGGAGGGTGAGACGAGTGCCCGAGTCGTGACGCTCACCGCAGCTCACGACGGCCGGGCCCTGATCGCCGAGCTCACGCCGGCCGAAGCCGAGAACCTGGGTGACGCCCTGGCCACCGGGGCAGCGGACGTACGGATGGAGAACTGGCAGCGCGGCGACGGCTTCACCTCCGACAGCAACGCTCTCCAGGCGGCGATCGACGCCCACAAGCAGGCCCAGCGTGCCGCCCGCAAGCGCGCCTCAGAACTCATGCGGATGGTCTGGGGCGACCTGTCGGAAGCGACGAGCCTGACGGCGAAGGGCACGGAGTTCGGCGACTGGCGGATCATGATCAGCGAGGACGGCGCACGGGCCGACGTCGAGGCGGCGAACCTGCCCGCACCCGTCTGGGGCGCGTTCGTTGTGGATGCCGTCGACCGCCACTGGTTCCGCAATGCGCGGTGGCGAAACGGAGCCCAGGACTGGGCGTCGGTGAAGCCCGGCGAGTACATGGCCCAGTCTCACCGGGCCCAGTACGCCGACGTGTTGGAGGTCGGCAACGACCGCCGGGCGGTCCAGCTGGTACTCCGCTCGGTCGACGTCCGCAGGGTCGCGCGAGGGCTCTACGCGATGCTGTCGGCGTTCGAGCAGGACTAGAGCGCCCGGCGATGCCGCCGCCCCGGGAACGCGACGGGCGGCGGCCTGAGTAAGGCAAAAATATGGATTACGGAAGGGGGTGCCCCCCTTCCGGACCCTCAACACCGAGAGAGCGAGAATTTGATGACCTGCATGGCTGACACCCCGGATTCCCGGGTGAGTGATGCGGAGAGTGCTACGGAGGGCGAAGCGGCGGCCGCCCCGGAGGCGCGGCCGGTCCCCTCGTGGGAGGCGTCCATCACGCCCCCGGCGTGCGTGGCGGTTGACCGGTCGTGGTGGGTCGGTTCCTACGCCCAGTGGTCTACGGCCACGGTGGGCGGCACCAAGGGTGTGTCGCGCGGTGCGGTGCGGTTCGCGCGTGCTGCGGAGGCGGAGGGGTGGGCCGTGGTGCTTCGCGCCGGTACTCGGTACTCCGAGGACGGCGAGACGTCTGTAGGTGTCTGGGAGGTGGAGGCGACCGGCCGCTGTCACGACAATGCCGGCGGCGGGCAGGCCGACACGGTTCTGTCCCTGATGTGGGTGCAGCGGACGGGCGGGGGCCGGTGGGTGTTCGACGCTGAGCTGTCCGGGGCGGAGATCGGCGGCCGCGTGCTGTCCGGCATCGTGCGGCTTGCCGACTACGAGAAGGCCGTGCGCGTCGGGCGCCCGGTACAGCCTGATGAAACGGCGTTGACCTGCGACGACATGTGACCGAAGTCGCTCGATCAAGGATTGACCGTAGCTCTCAAATAAGGCAGAATTAGTGATGTCGGGAGGGGTGGCAGTCCCCTCCCGCACCCCGAACCTTCAACGAGGACGTGAGACCGATGCCCCACCCCCAGACCCGCTATTACGGGACGCACATCCTGACGCCCCGCGACTACTCCCCCACCGGTTTCGTTGGTGCGGCATTCAAGGAGACGGTCAGCGGTCAGGGCGACTACGTAACCGGCTACATCACCGGCTGTGAAGCCGACCTGATGGTGGGTCGCGCCGTCGCCAAGGGCAGGACGATCCGGGTGTACGAGGACGGGGCTCTGTCCATCTCCAACTTGCCCCGCGGGGCCTCCGCTCACGACCTGGTCACGAAGCAGAGCAGGACGCTGGACATCGTCACCCACCCCAAGAAGATGACGGACCGCCAGTATGAGGACCTGCGGATCATCGACCAGTACGAGCGCCGTGCCCGCGCGGAGCTCGACGAGCGGGGGCGGACCGTGGCCATCACCGCCGGGTTCTCCCGGATCCCCCTGGTGCAGACTTCGATCCTGCTCTCCCGGGGCTGGATCTCGCAGTCCCCGCACTCCGACCGGATCTGGATCTCGTCCGCCGGACGCATGGCCCTGGCCTGGCGCTGGCGTGCGGAACGGGCCCTGTCCTCGCGGCTGATGAAAGGGCTGTACCTGGACGCGGCCATGACGGCGGCGGACGCGGCGCGAGCCATCACCGCCGAGCGCGCGAGGGTACGCACCACCTGACCTGGGCGGGTCGCCCTCCAGGCGGCCGCAGGGGTAGGGCGGCGGCCTTGACAACAAGGCCAGAATAAGGCAGAATTAGTGATGCCGGGAGGGGTGGCAGTCCCCTCCCGCACCCCGAATCTTCAACGAGGAGCAACAATGAAGCAGGCAGAGCTGGAGACCGCGACCCCCGGCGCCGAGATCGGTGGATTCGCGCTCTACCTGGCCACGTTCTACGCGTCGAACGAGAACGGCTTCCCCCAGCTGGTCACGGCCGCAGCCGACATCAACTCCGCGTGGTGGACCGTGCGGACAGCCGACCTCACGGACGGCGTCAAGGTCGACCAGCCCCGCGGCTCCCAGGTGATCCGGCTGATCAACGAGGAGGACGGCGCGGTCACGACCACCATCGTCCCGGTGGCTGACGGACTGCTCGACCACCACGTCCCCACGCTCGAAGAGGCCCGCACGATCCCGCTCGCCCGCCGCTGGAGGACCAGCGAGCTGCTGACGGACCGGACGATCCGCGAGCCCGAGGCCGCCGAGCACTACGAACTGCGCGACCTCCTGGTCCGGGCCGCCCGACGCGGAGAGACGGTCGCCACCAGCCCGGGTCTGATCATCGTGCGCGACACCGACCACCGGCCGGTCGCATTCATCCGCGAGGGCTGGCACCCCGTCGCCGCCCTCCCCTCGGCCCTCACCTCCAGCGCCCTGTTCGAGCGGCGCCGCTAAGACCCGGTGGGCCCGCCCCGAGGCAGAGGGACGGGCCCACCGCAAGGGGGCTCTGGCAGGAGCCCCACCCCCGAACCTTCAACCAGGGAGAACCCCATGGCGACGAACGCCACCCCCGAGACCGAGACACCACAGCCCCGCTACACCATCGGCGACCGCATGCCGGACGGCCGGTACCCGGTCACGGTCGACGACGAGCTGATCGGATTCATCCACCGCTGGCACGGCGAGTGGTACGCCTGCACGCCGGTTGAGGGCGATGTCGTCACCCCGCACGCCAACAAGGAGGAGGCCGCCGCCCGGCTGGAGGCCACATCCCTCTCCGGCGTCACCGCCGCGGAGACGGAGCAGACCGAGGAGCCCGCAGCGATCGTTCCGTGGCTGCACCCGCGGATGAAGCCGACCCGGCGCAACATCATCAGCGCGGCCATCGCGCTCGCCAGGCTCGCCGAACTGGCGTGGACCCCCGTGGACCAGGACGGGAAGGTCACCGGCTACCCGGGGTCTGACAACCCGTGGCCGCTGACGTGCGGGCTGGATGGAAAGGTCGTCGTCCGCTGGTGGAGCCACCTGCGCGGGCGGAACGGCGACAACACGCCGCGGCCCGTGTGGAGGCACGAGGACTGCATCACCTTCGAGGACCAGGCCGCGAAGGTCGCCGAACTGGTGGGCAAGCCCGCTGCCACCTGCCCGTGCGACACCAAGCACCCCACCGACCTTGAGACGGCCACCGAGCTCTTGGAGCAGGCCGAGCGAGCCCGCCGCGCCGACGACACCGAGGCGCTTCGCGAACACCTCACGCGGCTGCTCGGCCCCTGCCCGGCGTCCTCCGCCCGCGCCGCGGTGCTGAAGGAACTCGGCACCGGCCCGAAGAAGAGCTGAGCCACGCCGGGGGCGCCGGTCTGTTCCGGCGCCCCCGGCCCCCTCCCGGGCAGCAACCACGCTGCCCGCACCGATCACCGCCGCCCGCCGGCGCGAGACCCCCGATCCCGAGGACCCCGTTTCCCGTGCCCGCAACCGCCCTGCCCACCCTGTTCGACCTGCCCGAGCCCCCGGCCCGAACCGGGTTCGGCCAGTCCTCCGGAATGACTGTGCTGAGCTACGGACTCGGCGCCGACAGCACAGCCATCCTGATCGAATTCCTCGCCCACCCCGAGCGCTACGGCCTGGCCCCCGACCTCTCCGATCTGATCGTCATCCACGCCGTCACCGGCGACGAGTGGCCCGACTCCCTGGACTACGTCAACCGTCTGGTCCTGCCCCGTCTCCGGCGGGCCGGGGTCCGGCTTGTTCAGGTCGCCCGAGCCGGCCGCCACGACGCCGACGGTGTGGTTGTCCTGGACGACAGCCGTTCTCCCCGCCGGATCTTCCAGAGCGGACCGTGGCGCTTGTCCGATGAGCTCCGCGAGGCCGGAACGGTTCCCCAGATCGCGAACGGCCGGAGGACCTGCAGCATTCGTTTTAAGGGCTGGTGCCTTGACCAGTGGACGGAGAACGAGTTCGGCACGGCCAGCTACCGGCGCGTGATCGGCTACCACTACGGCGAGTTGAAGCGCGCGGAGAAGGACACCCGCATTCAGCGCCAGCTGAACAAGGCCGCAGGCCGGACCATTTGTGAGCCGTTCTATCCGCTGATTCTGGCCTGCCAGGACAGGGCCGCGGTGGAGCGCTACGTCCTGGAACGTCTCGGCGAGCCCGTGAAGAAGTCGTACTGCGCGCAATGCGGATTCAGCGGGGTGTGCGCGAGCCGCGGTGCTCACGAGGAACGGCTTCGCGATCACCCGTACATCGCCGCCGACGTGTTGCGCATGGAACACGTATCCATGGCCCTCAACGAGCGATCCAGCCTGTACGGGACCGATTCCCTGTACCGGCGGCTCACCGAGGACGGCCGCAACCACCGGGTCCTGTCGGCGTTCGAGGAGTCGCTAGATCAGACCCCGTACGCGATCTATGAGATCCGCAGGATCTACTTCGCGGCCCGGACTGCGGACTGCCGCGAGCACCACGGCCGCTCGTGCCGGTCCCCGAAGTGGTGGTGCCGCCAGCCCCGCACCGAGCAATGCCGTGCAGACCACCCCGCCGGAGACTTCGCGCCGTGGTGCTCAGGGCCCGCCGGGTGCCGGGGTGAGGCCGCCAAGGGAACGGCCTGGCGTTCGGTCCGCACGGTGTGGGAGGGAGACCGCCGCACCGCCGAGCGGCTGGTGCGCGAGTTCGCCGCCGAGTACCGCCTCCCCCTGCGGCGCGGAGCGATGTCGGGCATCCAGCGGGCCCACTACCTCCCACCTGTTGACAGCTACCCCAGCGCCGTCGGGTACGCGGTCGCCGCGCCGGCCGGAGTACGCGACAAGCAGCGCAAGCACTTCGAGGCCGCGTGGACCAGGCACACCGGCGACGACGGGCCCCGCTGGACCCCGCTTCGCCAACTGCCCCCTCCCGAGCCCCGGCGGCCGACCGGCGGGAAGCCGCTGATCCGCCAGGCCAAGACGCTCGGCGGCGTGACCCTCATCGTCTGACCCCGCGGGCTCCGGCACCCCCCCGGAGCCCGCCCAACACCCCATCCCCTAAGGAGAGTTGTGTCGAATCCCAGTCCCCTCTACGTCGATCCAGTCGAGTTCGCCGCGACCCGGCACCGCATCGTGATCAACCTGTCCGGCGGGAAGGACGGACTTGTGGCCGGAGCCATGGCGATGGACGCCGCCCGCCAGGCCGGTGTCGCCGACCGCGTCTGGACCGCGCACGCGAGTCTGGGCCCGATGGAGTGGCCCGCGGTCACGGTGAACGGCGTGCGCTGGCCTAGTGCCAGCGAACTGGCCGCACAGCACAGCCAGGCCCTCGGTGTACCGCCCGAGCGGCATGTCGAGGTCCGCCGCACCCGCGAGGTCAACGGGGAGCGAGTCCCCTTCGACCTGCTCACCTTTGTGGCGGAACGCGGAGACTGGCCCTGGCTCGGGCGGGCCCGCACCTGCACCGGCCCGTGGAAGACCAAGATGGTGTACCAGGCCTTCACGCCGCAGGTCCGCGCCCTACGGAAGGAGACGGACGGCCCGCTGATGTTCGCAAACGTGCTCGGTATGAGGGCGGACGAGAGCACGGACCGCGCGGCCCGGGAGATGTGGCGCCGTACCACCGACAACTCCGCCCGGGTCGTCGACGAGTGGCTGCCCGCTCACCAGGTGACCACCGAGGAGGTCTGGGAGCGGACAATCGACGCGGGGCTGCCCTACCACTGGTGCTACGACTCGCACCCCGGCGCCAAGGACCGGCGGGGCTCCAGCCGCTGTTCGTGCTCCACCTGCACCTTGGCCAACAACCGGGACTTGACGCTCTCCGCCGGACGCCGGCCGCGGCTTGCCGAGCTGTGCGCACTGGTCGAACGCGTCCGCCAGGTGCCGTTCAACCCGAACATCACCATGGCCGAGATCATCGCGCGATCCCGGCGGCGCGATGCCCCGGACCCCGGTGTCGTGGTCGAGGAGAACGAGGACTTCGAGCGGATGGAGCGCGACGTCCACGCCGCCCTGCAGAAGCCGCCGACATGGGAGTCCAAGGCCCGCACCAGCCAGACCACGATCCTGCACACCCCTTCGGGGTGCGACGGATGCGCGGTGCCCGCATAGCCCCTGATCAGCGGTCACCGGCGTTGACCCGCCACGTTAGATAAGGCAGAATTAGCAACTGTGGGAGGGGTGGCAGCCCCCTCGCGCGCCCCGGACCTTCAACATGAACGGAGTGCGGGCCCGGTCGTCGACGACGGCCGGGCCTCCTCCGCCCCCTCGGAGACAGCTCGATGACGACCTATTCCCTGGCCTTTCCCGTACGCCCCGATCAGCTCACCGCCCTCCGGCAAGCCGTCCACCAGGCCGATCGGCAACTTCGCCCCTACGGCATGGATGGCTGCCGAGTCACCCGCGGCCGCGCCGACGTGATGCAGTGGCCCGACGCCAACGGAATCCCCGTCGGCACGGTGCCCTGCGAGGAGGTGACCGTCACCCTGCCCGTACCCGCGTACGCAGGGTGGACGGTCGTCGCGCAGCTCGACCAGGCCCCGGAGGCGGGTGCGGTGGTCGCCGCGCTGCCTCTGTTCGCCGAAACCCTCGCCGGCGTGACGCCGCGCTGTGACGCGTGCGGCGACCCCGACAGCACCACCAGCTACGTCCTGCGGCACGAGGACGGACAGACGATGCAGCTGGGGCACACGTGCGTCGAGCCGTACGCCGGGCTCCCGGCCCCCGCCCTCAACACGCTGTGGCGGCTGGCCCGTTGGTGCCTGACCGTCGAGCCGTACGAGCCGGGCGCCGTCCCGCCGGATCTGAGGATCAGCGTCGACCTGGCGCTGGAGTACGCGGCCGCCCTGACCACCGAGATCGGGTACGTCAAGCGCGGCGGCGGAGCTTGGACCACCGCCGATCAGGTACGAACCCTCCTGCTGGGCGGTGCCGACGCGGACACCGCGGGCCAGCTGCACAACCACCTCCGGGCTGCAGGCGACGTCTCGGCAGCGGCGGCCGCCGTACGGGACTGGTGCCGCCGCGGCGAGGACACCACGAACGACTACCGCCGCAAACTCGCCCACGCCGCCGAAGGGGACACGGTCCGCCCCAAGGACATCGGTCTCCTGGTGTCCGCCGTCCCGATGTACCTGCGGGAGGCCCAGCGCCAGCTGACACGGTCCGACCGCGAGTCCATCACGGCCACGGTGACCGAGGTCAGCCCCCTTCCCAGCGACTGGGGCCAGCGGCGGCGCATCCGGTTCGTCGACGGCGCCGGACGCCTGTACGCGTGGGAGTCGATGACGCAGCCGTTCCCCGAGGAGGGCCAACGGCTCAGGGTCACCGGCAGAGTTGTACGCCACGCCATTCGGGACGGCATGACCGAGACCTACCTGACCCGGTGCCGCGTCGCGCCGGCCTGAGCCGGTGCGCCGGGCCTCCGCCACAACCCACCCCGGGCGGGGGCTCCCCTCGGTCGGTCGGGCAGCGCACGCCGTACCCGGGTTCCGGCGGGGGGTGCCAGGCTCGCGCTTGCGCGACCGCGAAGCGGCCTGGCCTGGCGGCCCCCGCCGGGTTCCGGGTAGCCCCCTTGGGGGTGACCGACCGACCGAGGGGAGCCCCCGCCCCCACCCCAGCCATCCACGCACCTGCACTCGCCAACGGCCTCCCGACCCCCTTGGGAGTAAGGGCCCGCCGGAGGCGTCCCATGTGTAGTGACCGAGACGCTCGGAAGGCTCTGCCAGCAGGCCGCACGTGGCCCCAGCTGCGCTTTCTGGAGTTGCCCAGCCTCATAAGAACAGGCAGAATTATGGATGCGGGAAGGTGGGAGAAGTCCCCCAGGGAAAGATCACTCTCGGCCGTAGGTCCATCGAGGGCATGAAGGTCGAGGTCCGATTGAAGTGATCATTGCTCAGGTCTCGATCGCCCCGAGGGGGTGTGAGTCGGAGCCGTCTCGCAGTCCAGCTTCGGTTACCTGCTGGACACGGAGTGACAACGTAAGGCAAGATTAGTGAATCCGGATGGCGTTCCGGTTCGACTTCCAGTCGAAGCGCCCAGATAAAGGGCGGCGGCCAGCCCAATTGGCAGTAGGTACTGGCCGCCTGAACGCTCACTCGGCCCCAGGCCCTTCAACAAGCCCTTATCCGAGAAAGGCGATCTGCACATGATGGTAGACGACGCAGAGCTGAGCACACGACCGGCGCTCGACGACCTGATCACGCTTCGACCCGACAACTCCGCCGGCGCCGACCCGGCCGTGACGTACCGCATCGAGGACGGCCCGCTGCCCGGCGGCGGCTGGTTCATCCTGGTCGCGGACGAGACGGCCCCCGGAGCCCTGGACTGGGCATCGGCGATCGCGGAGAACGACATTCAGACGATCATGAGGCCGATCGAATCCGGCGTGATGAGCTGGACGTACGCGCCGACCTCCGAGACCTCCGAGCCCAGCGACGTCCCCCTGGACGTCGAGCCCGGCCTGTCGGTCTCCGGTGTGGTACTCCTGCCCCGCCCCGCCGGCCACGACCACCGCGAGGAGGCTGGCGATGACCACTGAAGCCCCGCCGCGGAGCACACTCACCACGGAGGAAACACCCATGGCCACCCTCAACCGCCGCCCCGTCTCCACACGCCGGGAACTGGCCGAGGCGTCCGGTCTCAGTATCACCACGCTGGAGAGGCTGTACCGCGAGCGTGACGAGAACGGACACCCCGAGCCGGCCGGCACGATCGACCGCGAACTCGTCTGGTACTCCGCGGACTGGCGCAAGTGGCACGCGGGCCACACCAACGTGGAGAAGCTGGAGAGCCGCGACCAGCTGGCCGAGCGGACCGGGCTCGGCCGCAGCACCCTGGAACTGCTGTGGCGCCAGAAGGACGAGAACGGGCACATCGAGCCGAAGAAGGTCGTCAGCGGCGTCATGTACTGGAGCTCGAAGGAGTGGGACGCCTGGTACGCGGGCTATAAGGCAAACCAGGACTGGCGCACGGAGATCGACTACTCCGGGAACGCCGACGACGAGATCACGCTTTCCCAGGCCGCCCGCGTCCTCAACATGGAGCCGACCAGCATCACGAAGTACCCGGTCCGGCCGCCCAGGCACTGGCCCGACCCGGTCAGGGAGGAGACCACGGACAGCGGCCGGACCAAGCGCTGGTACCGCCGCGGCGACATCTGGAAGTACGGCGAGCTCCGCGAGCGCGGCGGCGGCCGCCCGGCTGGCAGCGCGGCGGCGGCCGGGCGCCGCTACCCGTACGACGGAGACCCCCGGCTGGACCTGGCCCGCGCGGCGATCAAGTCGAGCCCTGAGGCCACCAACGCCGATCTCGCCGGCCAGCTGGCCCGTGAACACGACGGGAGTGCGGGGACGTGGTCGCACATCGTTGCCAGTGCCCGACAGAACCCGGAGGACTGAGCCAGTATGACCGTGAGCATCACCGTCAGCGCGGACGTCATCGACCGTGTCGGCCTGCAGGAGGCTGCCGACTTCCAGGCCAGCATCACGACGTTCGAGTGCGTCGAGTGCGGCACTGCGGGCGACGCCAGGGCGGAACCGGCCGTGGTGGTCCTCCGTAGGAGTCCAGGCCTGTCCCACCTTGGAGTGGCGCACCACCGGTGCGCGTCCTCCCAGGTGCGGGAGTACGGCGCTGGCGATCTGGTGCTGGCTGACGAGCTCGACCTCATCCCCCGGGCAATCGGAATCCCCAGCGTGGATGGACTGAGGCCCGCGCTGCTGCTGGCGTACGAGGAGAAGATCACCGTTGGTGGGGAGGACCCCATGCTGAAGGCCCTGCTCGCCGAGGGACTGCACCGGGTGGCGGCGCTCGGAAAGAAGGCTCCACACAGCCCTGGTTGGGAAGTGACAGCAGGACCCGGCACGGCCGTGCAGGTGTCTTCATCTCATCGGACGTACCTCAGTAGCGGTGCGATGTACGCCCCGCCTGCATGGAGAACGCTCGCTGCAGCAGCCGATGAGGTTGCACTCATCATGGGCCGTCTCGATCGCTCTGCCCTACACGCTGAAGGGGCTCCCCTGGCCGCCTACGGACGAGCCATGAAGGAGGGCAACCTGGTGGCCGGAACGGTCCCCGTGATACTGCGATAGGTGCCACGTCCTTGTCTCGTCGGCTGCGAGAGTGGTGGCACGCTGTCTTCCGGCAAGACAGCGGTTCGGGCATTGCGCGGCAGACCGCGCAGGCGCGCTTTCCTCCTCGGTGCTACCGAGGCTCCAGGAAAGCGAACGCCGGGGGACCGAGACCCCCGGCGGACGCCGAACCGACTTCAACCCAAGAGGAGATGAGCCGTGAACATCCACCATAACCACCGAGTGGTGAGCCAGCGGTGACGCAAGACGTGCTGCAGGGCAGCGAACTCACGGTCGTACGCCAACCGACGCCCTTTCCGGTCCAGGAACCGGAGACCAAGGCCGTAGTCCACTGGAAGGGAGGCGTGGGCAAGTCGACGATCGCCCAGGAACTCGCCTACCTGGACGACGGAGTCGCAGGCGACATGGACTGGTCGAAGGGCGGTCTGACGAAGGGCTGGGGCTACGACGAGGCACAGCGGGCGGGAGCCCCGCTGATCGACGCGTTCGACAAGGGAACTGTGCCCACCCCTCTGCGAGGAGGCGAGCGTAAGCCAGACCTGATTCCCGGCCACTCCACCTTCGGTGAGCACCAGCCCCCCGCAGAGAAGGTGAAGGACGAGATCACCCGCTGGGCAAGGGAGCTGCAGCGGAAGGTCACGTGGGACACCCACCCGGACGCCTGCGAATCCACGTACGGAGCCCTCGCAGCGGCCCGGGTCATCGTGGTTCCGGTGGTGTTCGGAACGCGGGAGATGGAAGCGCTTCAGCACTTGCTGGAGGACGTCAGCGACTATCCGCTTCTCCTCATCCCCTACATGGTGGAGGCGTCACCTCCGAAGACCCACGTGGATCAGCTGAAGCAGATGAGCAAGAGGTTCAACGTACCTGTTGGGCCCATGGTGTCGTACTACCGATGGATCAAGACTCGGAGGAAGCGGGTGGCAATCTGCTCTGAGCCGGTCTTCAAGAAGGAGGAAGCGTTCGTGGAGCAGATGAAGCGTGTGCACACGGCGGTGACCCGCTATGGAAACTGAGGAGTCAGTCCAGCAGGAGGGCCAGGAGCAGGAGAGCCCGGCCGAGGGGCAGGGCCAGGAGCAGGAGCTCGACGGCCTCGCCGAACTGGACCAAGCACAGGCGCGGCGACGTCGCTCTGGACCTCCGCCACCGGCTCACCGAAAGGCCCAAGGGGCTGGGGGCCAGGCCGGTGTTCCAGGCCAGCAGGCCGGGCAGTCCAATGGCCAAGGGCCCTCGCCGGCGGCGGCTGAGGGAACGGAACCGGAGGGTCAGGCGGCACGGCGGAGGGGACAGACCCCGGCAGCCGGAGCAGCTTCAAAGAGTTCTCGACCTGGAAGTGCCGTTGCCAGAACGTCTGGAGGTGCCGCGGTTACCCAGACGCCAGTGCAAGAGGACCCGCTGACGGGCAGCAGTGAGCCCTTCGAGCCGGGTCCCGGCCGTCCGGCGGACATCCCGCCCGCGGTTGAGATTCTGCAGCGCAGGAGCATCACCCGAAGCCCGCTTAACGCTTCAGTTCCCGCCGACCTTCGTCTCTCGAAGAGACTGAGAAGGTTCGCGCTGGATCGAGACCTGGAAAACTTGCCGATGGGAGACGTGGTCGGCGTCGCACTCGACGAGTGGCTGACCTCGCACGGCTACTAGCCAGCGGATAGAGAGTGGCCCGTCGGAGTTCTTTCCGGCGGGCCACTCTCGTGTACGCACTGCTATCATGATAGCTATCGTGATAGAGAGATATCACGCTATCAATCAAGAAGGGTGAGACGTGACCGACCTGAGTTCTCAAGTCAGCCGACTGCGGCGCATCGCTGACGAGCTGGAATCGGTGTCAGGTGAGGAAGAGGGCGATCCCCTTGCACCGCACCCATGGACGCTTCAACTTGTCGACAGCCGAGGGACGGAACGGGGGCAGCTGAACTACAGGACCCCTGAAGCGCTCGAACTTCGGAAGCGCATCCAGAGGTATGCCGTCGAGCACGACATGCAGCCAGGCGACGTCGCCGCCCTGGCGCTGGACTACTGGCTTCGGGCCCGTGGCTTTCCCCCCAGTTCCCAGCCGGATCGGCCGTCTCGCTGAGTAAGTCCCACACCCTTGGCCTCACCTAGTGCAAGATGGTGCCTCAAGATGAGGACTACAGGCCGATGCATAGGCGTGACCGCCAACTTGACACGGAGTCGTAAATAAGGCAGAATTAGTGATGCCCCGAGAGGGGTTGAAAGTGCCAGAACGCACGAAACCCCGGGTTGCCACAGCTTGGAGGGCGGGCTACCCGGGGTCTCTCACCAGAGATGAGGCTCTGATGACGTACTTCAGTATCCCCCCGAGAACGGGTGGACGCGCACCTTCCGGTGTCTTCATGTCGGAGGTGGGGGCGTGAACGTGCTTACCCGCGTCCATGCGGTTGCCGACTCCCTCGGGGTGCCTCCGTGGGCTGTTGCTGTCGCTGCCGTGGTCGCCGTGGCGGCCGCCGTGGCGGCTGTGGTGTTCCTGCTCCGGCTCGTTGGTCGGGTAGCGACCAGGGCCGTTGAGAAGGCGCGTACGGACGATGACCACGCGGCACGGGCCCGTGTCATGGCGATGATCGACGACCGCTGGCGGACCATCGTCGGCATCTGCGGCATGAGCGTCAGCATGTACGGGCTGTGGGGCTTCGCCGAGGAGACCGCCGGCCTCCCGGTTCTGCTGCGGGTCTTCTTCATCGCGATCTTTGACGGTGCCGAGATTGGTTTGATGCTGGGCCTTGCGCGGTCCCTGGCGGCGCAGGAACAGCCGCGCTGGACCGAGGGGATGCGCCGGTCGCGCCGGATGGCGTGGGGGCTGGCCACCATCTCGGCGGCCGCGAACTGGGTTCACGCGCCGGAGGGCGGCGGCTTGTGGGCGAAGGTGGCCCTGGCCGGTGTGCCGATCGTCTCCGTCAAGCTGCTGGAGCACGGTCTTGACCTGCGGATTGCTGAGCTGGTCCAGGCTGAGGAGGAAGAGGGGGTCCGTCCGGGCCCGCTCCGGCTCGTCGTACTCCTGTGGCGCAAGGTCTGGATCGCGCTGTTCGCCTGGCTCGGCCTGGACGCCGCTTCCACGACGAACGAGACCTCCCGGCGGCTGCTGGCCCAGCGTGCTTCCCGTGCCGTGATCGAGCTGGGTCAGGCCCAGGAGCGTGCTGGCCGGCCGCACCGGTTCCGCTGGACGAAGGCCCTCGCCGAGCGGCGGGAACGGAACCTCACCACGGAGGCCGCCCTCGCGCTCGACCGTGCGGACGCTCCGGTCGACCTGGACCAGGCCCTCGCCGTCGTCCGCCGCACCATGAGCCACATGCAGGCGGGGCAGCTGGGCAAGCTCGACTACAGCAACGCCGACGAAGTGGTCTCCGCGGTCGTCTCTCTGCCCGCGCTCCAGACGCTCGTGCAGCGTCGGCTCGACGAGCAGAAGGCCGAGGTTCGCGAGGAGATGCGTGCCGCAGAGCGCAAGGCGGAGCAGGCCCGCGACACCGCGCTCGCGGACCTGGACGCCGAGCGGAAGGAGCGGAAGCGGATCGAGGCCGAGCGCGAGGAGGACCGCGCCCGCTTCGAGCGGCTGGCCGAGGAGATGCGCGAGCAGATCAAGGGTGCGAAGCGGGAGCGCGACGAAGCGAAGCAGTCGGCCGCCGAGCAGCTTCGCGCGCTCCGCGAGGACATCGAGCAGCGCAGCAAGCAGGGCGCGGACGACCGCCGAGCGGAGCGGGAGACCGCGGAGCGGCGTGCCGAGCAGGAGGCCGAGCGGTGGAGCGGTCTGGTCGAGCAGCTTCGAGCGGACGCGAAGCAGCAGTTGACCGCGCAGGCCGAGCAGCTTCGAGCGGAGGCGGCCGAGCAACTGGCCACCGAGCGGAAGCGCTTCGCGGAGGAGGTCGAGCGGAACCATCGTGAAGCAGAGCGCCGAGCAGTCGAGCAGGCCGAGCAGCTTCGAGCCGAAGCGGACCGTGCGAAGCGCGAAGCGGTCGAGCAGGCGAAGCATGAAGCGGCCGAGCAGCTGGCCGCCGAGCGGGCCGGAGCGGAGCAGGCTCTCGCCGCGGAGCGGAAGAAGGCGGAGCAGCTGACGGCCGAGCTTGAAGCGGAGCGGGCGAAGGACGCCGAGCCGAAGCAGGAGCCGGTGAAGCGGACGGAGCAGGAGAAGCAGGCGGGGACGCCGAGCGGAGCGGCCGCGGAGACCAAGGCGGCGGCTCCGGTTGCCGGTTCGCTCAAGGAGCGGTTCATCGCGCGTGTCCACGAGCTGTGCGAGCAGGGAGATGCCCGGCTTCTGGGCGAGCAGGCCAGCGAGCAGGCCGCGAAGCGGGCCCGGACCGCGGTGGCGTACGAGGTGCAGAAGGAGGTCGGTCTGGGCAGCCAGGGCACCGCCCGCGCGTACATGAACGACGCCATGGAGCTCTGGGGGAGCAAGGTGAAGGTGCCTGCCCCTCGGGGCGAGAAGAAGGACGAGAAGGCCCCCCAGGCCCAGGGGGCGTCTGACGGCATCGTGAGGGACACCTTCGGGCGGCCCGTCGCGGACCTCAATCAGGTGGGTGCCAGCAAGAAGCTGCTGGGCGTGTAGCCCCCAACCGAACGGCGGGCTGGCCGGACCAACAAGGGTCCGGCCAGCCCGCCGTGTGCTGTCCACAGGGGGCTCTGACGGCCCGCTGACCGGGCACTGAGAGTGACTTTTTAGAGAAGGCCTGGCACGGCCCGCGGAAGGGCGCCGAAGAGGCGCTGAGCCGGTTGGGCGGGGGCGGAGGGGAGACCGGCCGGGGCCCCTCTGCCGTCGGCGGTAGGGGGTAGGTAGGCCGCCGGTAGAGGGCTCTGACCTGCGGATCTACCAGCCTACCCGGGTAGTGGGAGGGGACTGGGGGCCGGTTGGGGAGAGGCGGTCAGGACGCCGACCACCGGTACGAGAATGACCATAGGTGAGCGGGGAAGACGCTGACGCTGATCTCCACGGTGCGGTCCCCGGCCGTCGCGCTGTGTGTCAGCTGGACGACCCGGTTGTCTGTGTCGAGTCCGAGGAACTGGGCTTCGTCGTCGAGGGGCGGCCGTACCTCGATCGTCTCGGTGAACTCCGTCGGTCGGTGGCCGAGTTCGGCGAGCCGGCCGCGGATGCCCAGCGGGGCGACGTCGGGCTGTTCCAGCGCGGTCCCGGCCGCGATGTCCAGTGGCAGGTACGTCCTGATCAGCTCGACCGGCGTACCGGGGTCCGTCGGCTGGGCCCCGATCGGCACGGCGAAGACTCGGGTCTCCCAGACCAGGATGTTCTTTCCGCTCCGCTTCACCCCGAGCAGTCCGGCGATGTCCTGGGGGGCCCGCTCCGTGCTCACAGTGGGGAAGTAGCGGGGTGCGAGTCCCATGTCCCTGAGCTCTGCTTCGACTGCTTCGCGGGTGCCGTCCGCTTCGCCGCCGTCCGGCACGCGGAGCAGAGCAGCGGCCCGGCGCGGGATCCGCTTCAGGATGCGTGCGACGTACGCACCGCTGCCCTTGCGCGTGGTCAGCAGCCCCTCGGCCGCAGCGAGGCGGACCGCCCGCTCGGTGACCGAGCGGTTGGTGCCCAGCCGCTCGGCCAAGTCGGCGGCCGCCGGCAGCCGCTGGCCGGGTGCGTAGACACCGCCGGTCACGTCGTCGCGGAGCCGCTGGGCGACGCGACGGAACTCCGGGGTGGCGGACGGCTGGGCTTGAGTCATGAGCAGAGAGTAAGGCTCCGCAGCAGCTTGCTCAATCTCCCGAGGAGATTTCTAAATCTCCTGCGGAACTTGCTTGATCTCCTGCGGAGGTTGGCGTTTACTGGTGGTGCACGCAGGAACGCCAACTGGCTTGCTGCGGCGTCGTGTTGCACGACAAAGGCCCCATCGGTGCGCGAGCACCAACAGGGCCGTGAGTACGCCGGGACGGGCCCCCTACCTCCACAGCAGATGGCCCGTCCCGGCTCCCATCCCGATCCCACGGAACAGGAGCCCACCATCATGCCATTGCGCCGATCCATTCCTCAGGCCGAGCTGCGGAAACACCTGACGTCCGAGGAGCGCGAGAACGGTCCGCAGTACGAGGCCAGTCGCGGCGGTTGGTACCCGCAGGAGGACAAGCCCGTGCCGGGCACCCCGCTCAACGGGCAGCCCCGGACCGCCTGACCTTCACCGTCGCAGCTGGGCGGGCCGGACTCCGGCCCGCCCGGCGCCGCCGCTCGGTGAACACCGAGCCTTTCCGCCGGCCGCAAGGCCCCCGCGACCGCACCGCATCGGCCCCGCCTTGCAGGCGGGCCGAGCGGTCCCGTCCTCAAGGACTCCCGTGCTGCTTGACCTTCTGATCGGTGCCGGGGTGATCACGGCAGCCGTGACCCACCTCTACAGGCCGAAGAGCAGAAAGGTCCGAATCGCCAAGGACGTCGTGACGGTCCTGACCGTCGTGACGGTCCTCGCTGTTTGGAGCCAGCTGTGACTGTTCCCCTCATCCTGCGTCGCCCGCGCCGTGCGCGCCGCCCGCGGACCGCCGAGCCGGGGATCGTGCACACCCGCACGTACCTCCCGTCCCGGCGGACCTGGGCCCAGCGGGACGAACGTCCCCTCCGCCTTCCGGTCCTGCCGCCGGGCTTCACGCCGAAGACCGAGGCAGTGACCCCGGCGGACCCGACCCAGCCCGGACCGGACGAGCGCCGTGTCCAGCGGCTGATGATCGCCGCTATCGACCGCTGGGGGTGGAGCCGATGACAACGACCACCGGCCACACGGAAGTTCAGGCCCCGGACGACACCGCCGAATCCTCGGACACGGCACCGGTCCGCAAAGTCGACGACTTCCTCGCCGACCTCGATGACGTCCTGGCCGAGCAGACGGCACCCGCCGTCCCGGCCTCCGAGCCCGCTCCGGCCGAGGCTCCGGCTCCGGCCGAGCCTCCGCCGACGGTACCCACCGCCTCCGACAAGGACTGGTGGGATCCGCTGTACCGGGACGACCGGGCCGACCAGGACACCTTCACCGGCAACCTCCCGGACAACGCCCCGCCCCCTCCGCCGCACCCGCCTGCGGTCCCCGCCCAGGCCGCGGCCGACGACGGCCACGACGACGATCCGGAGGAGGGCGAGCCGGACGACGAGGAGACGGACGGCGCCGACGAGACCCCCGCCCCGGGTTCGAAGAAGAAGCGGCGGGTGGGCTCGGCGGTCCTCGCGAAGGTGAAGTCCGCCAAGGGAGGCGAGACCGGCGACGCCGACCCGGCGGAGGACCAGGACGACGAAGACGACGAGGACGCTGTGACCCGCGTGTGGCGGCAGGCCAAGGCGCTCAAGGCCCTCGCCAAGGTCGAGGGTCGCCGCCGTGCCGCCCTGCTGTACCTGCCCGGCACCGCCCTGGCGTGGGGTCTGGACTGGCACCGGCGCGTCATCGCGTACATGGACGCCGGTTACGTCGCCCCCGACGGGCTGATCGGCTCCCTGATCGGCCTTACCGCGCTCGGCGGCGGCCTCTGGCTCGCCGCCAGGAAGAAGAGCCAGCTCCTGGCCGTCACGTCACTGGTCGTCGCCGGGGTCGGATATGCCGAAGGCGGCCCGCGGACCGTCGCCTACATGACCGCCCACGGCTTCGACCCCGCCATCGTCACCCCGGTCGGCTCCGCGATCCTCGCGGGCGCCCTGACCTGGTGGTGCATCGACCGGCGCACCGCCCACTGGTTCCCGCCGCTGGCGTGCGTGATGCGCACCCCGACCGCCGCCATCGGTCTCGCCCTGATCTTCTACGCCGCCCCCACCCTGTAAGGACCACGCATCATGAACCCGACCACCCTCGCCGCCGGATCGTCCGCGATCACGGACCTTGTCGGCCGCATCGGCGCAGGCGGCGCGGCCTTCCTTCTCGGCACCGTTCTCGTCCTGGGGCTCAGCGAGAAGGGGAAGACCAAACTCGCGGGCAGGCTCAAGAAGAAGCCCGGCGCCGTGATCATCATCGGCATCCTGTTCGCAGCAGCCTGCGCCAAAGCGGGCGGGTTCTGGGACCTGTTCACGAGCCTGGCCAACATCCCGGCCGACATCATGCGCGAGGACCTTGGCATGGGCGACATGGGGCCCGCCGTGCCGCCGCTCCTCGCCGTCGTCGTCCTGGCGTTGACCCGCCCCAAGCCCGGTGCCATCGCCTTCTGGGCGTTCTTCTTCTACATCACGTGCGCGGGCGCGGGCACCGGTTCCCTCTGGGACATCATCGGCATGGTCACTGACCGGGTCCTCACGAAGGTGACGGGCTGAGGTGACATCGGTGACCGTACAGACTGATCACGTCCCCGAGGGGGCCGACGACGAGGGGGAGGCGCACCCTGCCCTCTCCCTCGTCAAGGAACCGCCGGCCCCGCTCGACGAACAGCCCGCGCCGGTCGGCGACGATGAGGACCAGGACGACGAGGACGAGACGCCGACCGGGGGAACCCTCGCCGAGATCAACGCCCTTGTCGGCCGCGACGCCTGGACCGAGGCCGCGCACGAGACCGGCGCGCTGATCCGTGACATCGCCGCCCACTACGCGGGCGTGCCCCGGCGGGCCGTCCGCGCCGTATGGCGGGCCACCGTCATCGTCGTCGTCCGTATCAAGGACGGCTCCGTGATCCTCGGGGGACGCATCGTCGAGTGGGCCACCGCCGAGGAGAGCAAGCCGAAGACCAAGAAGACCAAGAAGAAGGGCAAGCCGCAGGCCGACGCCGCCAGCGACGAAGACACCGAGTGGCCCGCCTTCGTGAAGCGCGGCGGTCTGCTCCTCCTCATCGCCGCCGGCCTGTACCACGAGGGCAAGGACCACCCGGTCACCGTCGCGGCCTTGGCGGTCGCCGCCTGGTCTGCGGCGGCGCTCATCGCGTCACGGCACCGCACCGAGGACATCCAGCCCACCACCCCCGAGGAGGCGCGGCCGGAGGACCCGGAGCAGCAGACCGGCACCCAAAACGATCATGAAAAGGCAGGGGAGAGGCAGGTGGAGCCCCCCACCCGGGAGCAGGCCGCAGCCCTCCTTGCCCGCTACGTCGAGCACGCCGTAGCCGCCGCCGCTCACCTGAAGAAGCACAAGGGCGTGCACACGGAAACACTCCTGGAGGGCATCGAGAACCACCACCTCCGCCCCACACACCTCGATCCCCTCGAACCGCGGGGAGGCGAGTGGGACGTCCCCCGCCTGAACGCCACCCTCACCGCCCTCGGTATCCCGGTCCACACCAAGGGGTTCAAGATCATCATCGACGGACAGCAGCGCGTACGCGCCGGAGTCCGATACGACCAGCTCGAAAACCACCTTGGACGGCGCCCCCGTCTTCCCCCTTCTCTGGTGGAAGACCTCACCCCCGTCCACACCGCTGATTGAGGGGCGCCCGCCCGCGCGTAACCGGCCCCGCCAACCGGGCCCCGCGCGGGCCCCTCACCCGGCTGACGGAACCGGCACCGGCGCCGGCCTCCCCTCTCCCGCCGGCCGCCTACCAGGGGGCCTACCTACTCGCTCTACCAATGCCCTGACCTGCGGTTTCTACCTCAGCCCTACCGCCCCTACCGGCGGTTCTACTTCGGTCTACCGCCCCACAGACGCCTCTTCTGCGGCACCATGGATGACCAACGTCCGTGTGCTGGAGGAGAGTTACGTGTTTCTCGGGGCCTACACCTACCGCTGTCCCCCTTGCCAGATCACGGCGCGTGGACTCAGCAAGGCCGAGGCCCGGAAGACCCGCACCGTGCACCGCCGCCGGGTTCACGGCAGCCCCATCGTGGAACCCGATGGGGAGGCCATCACCCGCGCTCCGTACGTCGACCAGTGGCGCGGTCCTGCCATCGCCGTCGCCGTGTTCGTCGTCATCATGCTTCTCGCCCCACACCTCTGAGCAGCGGGCGGGGCGGCCGGAGCGCACGGGTGCGACGTACGGCGTTCAGCGGACAGCAGTGGGGCCGCCCCCGGAGGGAGCGGCCCCACTGTCGTTGTCTCTGCCTACGCGTTCCGGTCCCTGAACTCTCCTTCACTCGCGGCCTGGACGAAGCTCGTCCAGGCCGCGGGGCCGAACTTGAAGACGGGACCGTCGGGGTCCTTGGAGTCGCGTACCCACATCGTCCCGGAAGCCCCGTTGCCTATGCGAGCCGCTTCGACGCACTGGCCACCCTGGTTGTCGCTGTAGCTGGACCTGAACCAGTGAGCCGTCTGCGGCGCGTCGTCCCGGTGGACCATGTCAGAACTCCTCGATTGCCTTTTGAATCATGCTCACGGACTCCGTGGGTCCCGGAGCAGCCGCTTGCAGGTCGGTGAACACTTCGTCATACAGGCCGGTTTCGGAGGGCTTGCGCAGCACCCAGGCGTCCGCACGGTTCTCCAGGTAGACGATCGGCGGGAACGGTGAGCGGTCGCCGAACCTGAGGATGGTGAAGGCGCCGTTCATCCCCGGGTGAGCGCCCATCTCGAATGGGACGACTTGGATGCGGACATTGGGAAGAGACGTGGCGAGCTCGGCAATGTGCGCCAGCTGCTCGCGCATCACCGCGGCGCTGCCGACGCGGCGCTTGAGGACTGACTCATTGATGATGGCGGTCAGCCTGAGCGGGGAATCGGAGCGGTGTAGAGCCTCCTGGCGCGTCATTCGCACCGCCACCAGCTTGTCGTTCTCGTCCTGGCCCAGTCCCGGCGTCCTCAGCGGCAGGGACCGGACGTACGCCTCGGTCTGCAGCAGGCCGGGGATGAACTCGTTCTCGTAGTTCTGGACTGCCGCAGCGATGGCCTCCTGCCCCAAGTACGCCTTGAACCCTGGGCTGATGACAGGTGCGAGCTCGCGCTTCTGCCACCAGTCCTTCTTCGTCTTCGTGACGGTCGCGTACCCGACCAACGTGTCGCGGAGTTCGGCGTCCGCGTCGTAGATCTCGCATAGTGCCATCACGTCGGCTGGCTCAACGATCCCGTTCTCGCCGGCCTCCAGGCGGTTGATCTTCGACGGGCTCACGACGAGACGTTTGGCCACCGCGGAGGCCGTCAGCTCCTTTGCCTCCCGGAGGCGCCGCAGCTCGATCGCCAACTGGAGGCGGCACAACGCGGGCGCTGCCGACCCGGCTTCCTCACTCATCCCGCATCCCTTCATCGAGCCTGGACCAGTGTGTCGGTGTCCGTTCTGCCACGGCAAGGAATCTTCTGCGACTCCGCGAAAAATTCTGCCACCGCATGAACATTCGTCAGCTCTCCCCCCACGGAAGCCAGTTCGAACGGAAACCCTTCCCGCAGAATTCTGCGAGACGGGTTCACACCGTAGCGAATCTGCTGGCATCCTGTATCGGGTCAGCACACAGCGCGCCGACCCAACGACTCCAAGTGATCTTGTGGAGCGTGGTCCAACCGACCGGGAGGGACCCGGATGCCCAGCGAAGCGGTGCCGCACATCGGACTGATCCGTTCCATGGGGGAGGAACCCCATGGAAGACGTCAGTCCGCAACCGATCGGCAGGGCTTACGCGAGCTCCAGGGTTCGGCGTGCACCGCCGCGACCGGGGGAGGACCGCGGTGAAGCCGCCCGCGCGAACTGGCGCGTCGCAGGCGGCCGAGGACTCTTTCCCGGTTTCCGTCCCGGCGGAGGTGCCGGATCAAGACGAGGTGCACGAAATCGACGGCAACGACGCTGCGCCGTCTCAAGCGCGTCGTCTTGTTCGAAGGCACCTGACCGCCTGGCAGGCGCCGGCGGACTGCATCGACGCCACGCTGATCGTCGTTTCGGAACTGGCGACGAACGCAGTCCGCCACACGAAGAGTGTGCGCATCAGTCTCGAACTCATCGGGCGCCCGGGGGAGATCGAGGTCGCGGTCCGGGACAGCGGTCCTCGCCCCCGGGCACCGCTCAGCGTCCAGCCCGACCCGACCGGCCTGTCCCAGAACGGCCGGGGGCTCGGGATCGTGCAGACGCTCGCCGCCCGGTGGGGAGCCGAGGCGGCACCCGGCAGCGGGCTGAGGGTCTGGGCCGTGCTCAAGCGGGAGGGGTCCGCGTGACCGTCACCTACTCCATCGCCCAGGCGTTACGCGGCCGGTCGCTCGACGGCGACGAGCGCGAGCTGATCCGGCTCGTCGCCCAAGCAACCCCCTCCGCCGAGTTGGCCAGCAGGCTGGGACTGCCGCCGAAGTCCATCGGATACCGGCTTGACCGGATCGCGGTGAAGCTGAAGAGCCCCAATCGCGTCCGCAGCGGGCTGGTCTACCGGTCACTGGTCCTTCGCCAGGTCGAGGCGGAGCCCCTGGAGGACGCTCCTCCGATCAGGCTCCGGAGGAGGGAGCGGGCAGTCCTGCAGGGCGTTGCCCAGGGGCACCCCCTCACGCGTATTGCCGATGACCTGCGGATGGAGGACTGGGACCTGTCCCCCATCGCGCTCCAGCTGCGTAAGCGGCTCGGTGCCGACGACTACGCACACGCCGTCTGGCGGGGATGGCACCTCCGGCTGATCGACGCGGAAACCCCCGGCATCGCCGGGACCACCACACGCTCCTCCTCCCAGACCACCGCGGCGGGCTCACGAGAGCTCCCCCGTCCGCCGCGGACCAGGGGCGCCCTGAGGGCGCCCACAGCGTCGCCCCCGGACCGGGGTGTTTCCCCCGCCCCCGGAACGGGGGCGACGTGACCACCACGTTGGAGCCCTCTGTCCTCTCCTCGGTCACCAGGCTTCCGGGCCGAGGTCACCCGAGTGCTCAGGGCCGGGCGCCAGTTCGAGTTCGAAACAGCCGTTGAAGACGCGGTCTTGGAGTTCACCGTGGCACTCCCCGCACCTGCAGTGAAGCGCAGGCCAGCGGCTGATCCCTTGTACGTCGACGAGAGAGGAACGGACTCATGACCACTGCCAGCCTGCCGCAGGCGGCCCCGCCAGAAGGCCGTGAGACGGTTGAAGGACTGGCGGGTACCCCGGCCGCATGGGAACGGAAGACGGACCGGGGAGACGTCCAGGTGTGGCGGGTCACTGGGCCCGCCGGACGGTGGGCCCTGAAGATCGGCCGCGAAGGCGCCGCCGCAGTCGTAGCCCGCGAGGCCGCCGTTCTGGAGCGGATAGAGACGCAGGTGTCGGCCACGTCGTACGGCGCCCGTGCCAAAGCCGGCCGTACGGAAGAGGCGGCGTGGCTCATCACCCCTTGGTTCGACGGGCCGTCGACCTGGGAGCGCTTCCGCCATGTGCGCGACGGCAACCCCGACAACGGCCAGGCGCTGGCCGCCGCCGTCGACCTGTGCACGGCGGTCGGCGGCATGCACCAGGCCGGATGGGTTCACGGTGATGTCCAGCCGCACCATTCGCTTCACATGCCGCAGGGGGCCCGGCTGATCGACTGTTCCTGGGCGTGGAGCATGAGCCTGCCGCCCTCGTACGCCTACGAAGGCGGGCTGGTTCACCTGATGTCGCGCGACATGATGGCGCGGGCCGCTTCCTCGCAGCGGCCCGTGGTGACCTCCCAGCCGGACGAGGTGTACGCGGTCGCCGCCTCCCTGTGGTGGGCCGCCACCAACTCATGGCCCCTGGACTACGCGAAGGTGGGGATCGACCCGGACCGGTTCACCGCGACTGAACTGCGCCGCGTACTCGTGCGCAACCCCGTTCCCTTCGGACGCATCGAGCACTGGCCGCAGCTGGAGGCGATCCTGCGGGCCGTGCTGACAGTGGATGTCAGCCAGCGGCCGTCGGCTCTTGAACTCGCCCAGTGGCTTCGAGGTATCGGACCCCGGTAGTCCAGGCCGACCCGTCTCCCCTCCGTGTCTCTACACCCGTGCAAAGCCCCGGTGCAGCGGATCACCCTGCCTGTACCGGGGCCGAGTTGTGAGCCGCCGAGGCGGTGAGCGCCGCTCCCGCGCCGGCCCGGCGGCTCCTGGCGAACCGGCGCCGGGACCGTGGCGGCGGACCGGGCTCAGGCGAACGCGAGCCCGGAAGTCTCCCCGATTTCAGGGGAGTTCGAATTCACAGAAAAAAGATCACGATTAGTGATCAAAGCGGATCAAACGGTCAGTGAATCTGTGAATCTTTATCGACAAAGTTATTTGCATGATCTCCGATATGGGACGCTCTTTCTGACGGTCTGTTCGCTCGCGCCGTATGCCGATTTAAGTATCGGCACCCATCGCTCGGGAAGCCCCTGGCGTCCCGTCTCGACGTCGCAATAGGTGCTGACTACGACCCCGAGAACGGCCGCAATCTGCTTCTGGGTGTACCCGTTGCGCACGCGCAGATCCCGCAGCGTGCAGGCATCTTGAGGGCCTTCGAGCAGGTCAGCAGGCGTGACGCCGAAGAAGTTCGCCAGGCTGGTGAGGTTGCCCGGATTCGGCGGCTGGTTCCTCGTTTCCCACGTGGATACGGTGCTGCGAGCACACCCCACCGCCTTCGCCAATTCCTGTTCGGTGATGCCCCGTAGACTGCGCAACTCGCGCACGAGCCATCCCCGAAGACGCTTAGTCTCCGCCCCCGGTCGCATGGCGTCGCACTCTACTCGGCCCGATACGAAATTTTTTGACGATCAGTAACGGACAGCGTACTGTCCAGAATCGGTCGGGCCTATCGCGGGGAGGGTCACTAGGGGATGAGCACGTTCAAGACCATCATGTGGAAGGTCCTCAACCTGCCCGAACCCCGAGACAAGCCCAAGCCCGAGCCTCAGACCGAAGACGAACGGGCGTCCGAAAAGGTTGCATCGGTGGCGCCCACGGGTGTGCAGCGCTGGACGGCCGCAGGCCAACGCCTCCAGGGCGAGACGGCCGCCGCCACAGCAACCGCTGTCGCGACGAAGCCTAAGCAAACGCGCGAAGCCGCCGCGCCATGGCGCATCGAGGACGAGAAAAGCGGTGCCAAGGCGCTGGCCAAGTTCGGCCGGGTCGTCCTGTGGGGCGTCGTCGCGCTGGCCGCGGTCACCGGCGTCAGGTCCTGGTTCTGGCCGGACCAGCCCCAAGCACCGACGACGGTCAAGGTGAAGGAAGGGCCGACGTATCCCGTCGAGGAGGCGCAGGCCATCGCCGGACGCTTCTCGCGCTCGTACCTCACGTGGGACGAGTCGGACCGCGACGCGCGGGCCAAGGCCCTCGCGCGCGACATGCCCAAGGGGTACGACACCACCGCGGGGTGGAACGGCAAGGGGACGCAAAACGTTGTCGCGACACTGCCCGGCACCGTCACCGATCTCGGCGACAAGCGGGCCCGGGTGCACGTCGACGTCCTGGTGAGCGTCCCTGGCAAACCGGCGACGGGAAAGAACAAGACCGCCGCCCCGGCCGAGCAGAAGTGGATGGGCCTGGAAGTGCCCGTCCTCTACACATCCGGGCGCATCGTTGTCACCGGCCAGCCCGGCATCGTCGGCGTACCGACGAGCGGCCCGTCCGTCACGGACCAGACGACGGTGGAGAGCGACGTCGTCCTCGCCGACCAGACCAAGGGCACGGTCGAGACGTTCTTCACCGAGTACTCCAAGGGCGACGCGGACACTGTCACCGCCCCGGGCGCCACGGTCCCGCCGCTGCCGACCGGCATGAACCTCGGCGACATCCAGAGCTGGACCGTCGACAAGGGGACGGGCAGCGACCGCACCGGTACCGCGGTCGTTGTCTGGGACGTCTCGGGTGCCGAACTCACACAGACCTACCGGGTCGAGCTGACCCGGGTGGCCTCAGCCGCCGCCGAGCGCTGGCAGGTCGCAGAGGTCCACGGCGGAGCGTCGTGAGCTTCCGTCTGCACGCAATGAACGAGGGGAAAGAGGCATGAACCTGGCGTTGACCTCAGGCGCCGACCTGAAGGTCTGGGTGTTCCTGATCGCGGGGAACGCCTTCCTGATCATCCTGGCGGTCCGTGCTATCGGGCACTACGCGAAGCGCGAGTGGGGCGAACTGATCGGCCACATCCTGGCGGGTGTTGTGGTGGCCGGCTTCGTCTTCGCGACGGACACCACGAAGAACATGCTCGTCGAGATCTGGAACAAGGTCGCGGGCGCATGACCCGGCTCGGGCACACCTACACGCGGCATTTCGATCTTGAAACGAGGCAGCACGAAATCCTGGGGATGGACCTTGGAGAGGGCCCGTCCCGCCGCCTCCTGGTCACCGGCGCGGCGATCTACGCAGTGTGGACAGGGGGTCTGCTGCTGCTGTTCGGGATGCCCAGCCAGCTGACGTTCACGCTCTACTTCGCGCCGCCCGCCGTCATCACCTACTACGGCGCACAGCGCAGCCGCAAGAACGAACGGCGCTGGAACCTCACCCGATGGGCCCTGACCGTCCGCTACCTGACGGTGGGACACCGCCCCATCGTCAACGGCGGCCGCCGGGCCGCGGAACGCGTCGAATGGCTCCCGCTGCGGGCCAGGCTCGGAGAGCGGGTCGAGAAGTTCCTTGACCTGCCCGGCATGGGGATCTTCGAGGGCGCTTTCGGCGGGAGCGAGCCGGGCCCGACAGCGGGGCGGCCCACGCGGTTCGACGTCCGGCCGCGGCTGTACGGGCCCGATGCGGTGTACCGGGCACGGAAGCGGACGCCCAGCAAGAAGCAGTAGAAGAGGGGTACGGGGATGAAGATCGCTAGGGGTATCGGCCGCTTTCTGGGCGTCGCGGGGGACCGCGCGGCGCCGCCGCCGCGTTACGTCGCGCTCGCGGACGGCGTCCTGGTCACCGAGACCCACGCCGAGGCGTGGTACGTGCTGGGCGCCAGCAACACCGACCTGATGAGCGAGTCCGCGAGAGACACCGAGCACGACCAGGCGTCCAGCGCGCTCGCCCGCATCCTTGCCGGACACGACTGTCACTTGCGGATCCTGTGGAGCCCGCTGAACGCCGAGGACTACCGGGGCGAGGCTGAAAGCCTGTTCTCGGCGGGCAACTTCGAGGAATGGGCGGACGTCCGCATCGCGCGCCTGGACGACCTGTCCCTCCCGTCCCGTCACCTCCTGCTCGGCGTACGCATCCAGGAGCGGGCCGGTCACGCGCAGGCCCGCGGCCGCAGCGGCGTTCAGGACGCCTTCGGCCTCAGCTCGACATCCGTTCCTCAACGTGAACTCGCCCGCCTGGACGCCCTTGCCCGCAGGCTCGGCCGCCAGCTGGAGGCGACGCCATGGAGGGCGCAGCCGGCCCCGGTTGAGATGCTGGCCTGGATGATCGCGCGCGAGCAGCACCGGGTCACCGAGCTGCCCACGCCGACCGCGAACGGGCAGATCACCGGCGCGAAGCTGGCCCACCTGACCCGCGGCCGGGTGCTGCCGTACCCCGACCACGTGCGCGTCATCGACGCGCAGGGCGAAGTCGCCGCGTGGACCGCGGTGTTGACCCTGGACGGCTTCCCCGAGGAGATGGAGAGCCCGGGGCCGGGGGAGTGGCTGCGGGCCCTCTCGGAGATCACGTACGTCCCGGAGTACGACGAGGAAGGCGTCGACCCGGACGTCCAGATCCTTCCCGTCAACGTCGAGGCGTCGATCCGGTTCAGGGTGCTGCACCGCCGCGATGCGCTCAAGCAGATCGAAGAGGTCCGCCGTCTGGCCAAGGAACAGCGCCAGTCGGCGGCGAAGCACAGCGCTGGTGAGACAGCGCTGGAGATCGAGGAGACCGAGGAGGTCATGGCGGCGCTCTCGCGTGACATGAAGCGCGAGGACGTGACGCTGATGGAGGATCACCCGCGGCTGGTCATCAGCAGCGACGTGTCCCTCCACGACCTCCGTTCCAAGATCGACGCCGTGATCGGCTTCTACGGCGGTCTGGGGATCGACATTTCCGTGGGGGAGGAGGAGCAGAGGGACCTGTGGCTGGAGTCCCTGCCCGGTGACAAGGTCCGGGTGCCCGACCTCTCCCACATCCGCACGGTGAGCGCCTTCGCCGGGAGCTGGTTCTGGGGCGGCGCGTCCGTCGGCGACGACGACGGCCCGATCATCGGATACCTGACCGGCTCGACTCCCGGCGTCGTGAGAAACGACCTGACGGGCGGCTCGGCCAGGGGCGACGCCACGACGACCGCGCTCATCGGACGGTCCGGTCGAGGCAAGACGACCGCGCTGATGATGATGCTGCTGGACGCGGCCTTCCGGGGCAGCTGGGTCCTGGCCCTGGACTTCAAGGGCGACATGGGAGGACTGGTCGCCGCCGGGCAGCGGTTTGGGCTCAACGCCCACCTGGTCGAGGCGGGCAGCCAGTACGCCGGCGTCTGCGACCTGTTCACCCTGCTGTCCGGGGAGAGCGCCGAGCGGGCGCAGACCGAGGTCCCCGCCCAACTCGGCATCGCGCTGCCTCAGCACCTGCGGGCACGCGGCGCGGAGACACCGATCCAGTCCGCGGTCAACGAGGTGATCGCCCAGGGCGACCCGGAGACCTGGAAGGTCATCGAGCACCTGCGACGCTCGACAGACGACCTGGCCCGCGAGACGGGCGAGGCCCTTCACGAACTGGCACAGACCAGCCTCGGAGCCCCGTTCATGGGCAAGCCGTCCGGGGCCGCCCTCATGAGGACCGAGCCCGGCATCTGGGTAGTGCAGATTCCCGGCATCACCCTGCCGAGCCCCGACGACCACCGCGACGACTGGTCCGTGCACCAGCGGCTCTCGGTCGCCCTGGTCCACTCGATGCTGGCCTTCGGTATCTCGATGGCCGGCCGCAAGGACCTGCGCGGCCTGCGCAAGGCCATCGCCGTGCCCGAGGTGCACGTGCTGACCGCCACGCGCGAGGGGTCGAGCTTCCTGCAGTACCTCGCCCGGGTCGGCCGGGCCCTTCAGACCGCGCTCGTCATCGACACCCAGGACCCCGAGTCGTTCGCCAAGCTGACCGGCCTGATCGAGCAGATCACGACCATGTTCGGATTCCAGCTGACGTCGGCCGAGCAGCAGGACGCCCTTGCCGCCCTGCTGGACCTCCCGGTCGGCCCGCACACTCGGGCCCTGATCCAGGCCATCGGCGTGGACGTCACACAGGAGGTCCGCCACGGTCACGCGATCATGCGCGACCGGCGGTTCCAGAAGGCGACCGTGCAGTTCGACGTGCCGTCGGAGGAACTGCTGACGCTGCTGAGCACGACGCCGAAGATCGACGACGGCGCCGCAGGGACCAACTTGACCAAGGAACCGCAGGGGGTGGGCGTATGAAGCTGAAGCGCGCCGTCACGGCGGCCGCGGTGGCGGTCGCGGCACTCGTCATCGCCGGATGCTCGTCGGACACCGGCAAGACGAAGAACCCGGGCAGCCAGAGCAGCGGCGACACCGCGGCGACCGCGGTGAAGTTCGCCCAGAAGTACCAGGAGACCGTCAACGACCAGGACTGGCAGCGGGCTTGCCAGATGAGGACCGAGCGTTACCGCCACGGAACCGTCCAGCAGTGCGTCACCGACAACACGGAGACCGAGACGGCCAGCCCCACCCCGTCGCCGAGCGAGAGCACGGTGCCCCCGCTGCAGCGGGCAGACGGGTCGGTCGTCCAGCCGAAGCAGACGCCCACCGCGAGCGGGCCCGACCGGGCGGAGACCGGCGCGGTCACGGCCAGCAGCCCGGTATCCGTGGCAGCGATCGGCGAACACCCGGCGGGAACCGGCGTGTTGGTCGAGTACAAGGTCGTCTGGCCCGACAGCACCACGACGTCCCGCCGTGCGCTGCGAGTGGTGAAGGACGGCGACCAGTGGCTGGTCGACCAGGCCGAGGACATCGCGGCATCGGACGACGCGCACGGCAACCCAGTCCGTGACGCCCTGATGAGGGGATGAACCGTGTTGGAGCGCAAGACCTACCGGTTCAGCGTGCTCAAGCTGCTGATCTGGCTGCAGAACCTGCGGATGCCCCGCAAGCGCACCCTGCTGATTCCCCTGCTCGGCATCTACGTCACGCTCATGGTCACGGCCCAGTCGGCATGGGCGAAGGACATCACGCCGGTCGGCGTCGGTGACCTCCTGCCCTCGCCCAGCATCCCGTGGACGAAGGGACAGGGCACCCTCTACGAGGAGTACGGCAACCCGCTCCTCTTCCAGATCGACAGCGACTACGGCATGTGGGACGTGCTCGACCCGATCATGGAGGTCCCGGCCGACATCTGCATGGGTCTGACCGCCACCGTCGGGTCCGCGTGCGTCCTCCTCGTTCAGTGGATCTTCAACGTCACCAGCATTCCACCGCTGGAACAGGCCATGACCAAGTCGATCGGCGGGGCGGCGAGCACCCTCACGACGACGCTGCTGCCCTCCGCGATGGCTATCGGTGCCCTGGTCGCGTGGGCCAACCACCGCAAGGCGGCGGGCTCCAGCCTTGGACAGCTGGGATGGGTCGCGGTCTCGGCGATCTTCTCGATCTCGCTGCTGACGTCTCCTCAGACCTGGGTGAACGGGATCGACTCGGTCCGCAACGTGGGTGCCTCGGTTGCGATGAACGCGACCAGCGCGGGCATCGGGGACGGCACCAAGGAGCCCATCGACCTCGGCCACAAGACCACCTACGGCGACAACGAGCGCGACAACATGCTCAGGAAGTCCAGCGACGCCGTCTGGCGGGCGTATGTCGTGACGCCCTGGTGTGTGAGTGAGTTCGGCAGTCTCGAAGCGTGCAAGAAGTACGGGAAGGATCTGCTTGACCAGGGCATCAGCAAGAGCAAGCGCAAGGACTGGCTCAACGACCACGTAGGCGGAGACCAGGTCGGCGGTGACTCGAATAACTGGATCGACGGGCACCAGCCGGTCGGCCGCATCATGGTGGCCGTCCCCGCCCTCATCTGCGTCGTCTTCTTCGCCGCCCTGGTGCTGGCCCTGGCGTTCGCATCCCTGGCCTCACTGCTCGGGGCATTGATGCTGCTGCTGTCCGGGGTGATCTTCGCCTGTTTGTGGATCATCCCAGGCCGGCCCCGGCAGTGGGGCATGAGGTGGTTCGACTTCCTGATCGGGTTCTGCCTGCAGAGCGGTGTCGCGACTATGACGCTCGGCGCGGTCCTCGTGGTCACCACCGCGTCGACGACCATGATGGGCCAGTACGGCTACATCCCCGCCGCCGGCATCAGCATCGCCACTGGTGTCGTCGCGTTCCGCTTCAAGTCCATCATGGAGTCGATCACCGGCGTGACCGGCATGACCAGTCCGGCGATGGCGATCGGTGGTCTGCTTGCCGCACGTGGCGCGGCCAAGGCCGGATGGGGCCTGACCAAGGCCACCGGCCGAGGCCTCGGTGCCCTGTCCCGCATGCGGCTGCCCCGGCTGCCGCGACGCGGCCGCGGCGGCGGGGGAGGGGGAGGCGGCGAAGGCGGCGCGGTGCCCCAGCTTCCCGGAGGCGGTAGCCCCGGCGCGCTCGGAGGTGTCCCGCGCCGGCCCATGCCGCCGCTGCCCTCCGCGCAGGGAGCCCAGGCATCGCTGCCCGGCAGCTCCAGCCGAAGGGAAGTCGGCCCGCTCACCAGCCGTCCGGAACTGCCGTCGTCGACTGCCCCCGCCCGCGGCCGCTCGGTGGCCGACGGACCGGCCAAGGCGATCCCCGGAAGCCGCCGCCCGGCGGAGGTCACCGGAGCACCCTCCCGTCCGGCCCTGCCTGCGGGCACCGGTGCCAGCGGCACTCAGACCGCAGCGTCGAGCGGTTCCGCCAACGGCGGCCGCGCGGCCGCGCAGTCCACACAGACGTCCACCGCCCGGCCGTCCTCCACCTTGCGGCCCGAGTCGGGAGACTCGCCGAACTACACCTTCCGGCACGGTCCCAGGACCGGCGCTTCGGCCCCGAAGGTGATCAAGGGTGAGGTCATCCGCAGCACGCCGAACCGGCCGGGCGGGTCGACCGGGCCGAACCCGAGCCGTCCGCAGACCAGCAACAACCGGGGATCCCGCAACCGCGGGCGCCGCCTGGCGGTGCCGGGGATCCGTCGCAGGGGGAACTAGTGGCAGACGACAAGGACAAGCCGCGTACCGCAGCGGACTTCCGGGAGCTGCTGAAGGAGCACTACGAGGTTCCGGAGGAGACCCGCAAGGGCAAGCGCCGGGAACGGCGCCGGGCCCGGAAGGAGCACCGGCAGAAGCAGCGGGTGAACACCCGTCAGGTCCTGGAAGAGGAACGCCGCAGGGAGCCGATGACCGCCGCGGGGGCGGCCGTCATCATCGCTGTCATCCTCGGCGCGGGCTTCGCCGCAACCCACTGGTGGGGCAAGGGCGATGACGGCGGGCGTACGACGGTGGCCACCAGCCCCACCCCGACGGTCACGGACGACGGGGAGAGCGGCGCGAGCTCCACACCGAGCGCGCCGGCCTCGCCCTCCCCCTCGTCTTCCGTGGCGGTGGACCTGAGCACGCCGGAGAAGACCGCCGAAGGGTGGGCGCGCGTCTACCTGGCCCGCAACCCGCCCGTCGACCTGAAGCACGAGACGGTCGTCGAGCGGGCGGCGCCCTGGATGACGGACGCCCTGACGAAGAACCTCATCGGCAACGACGACAAGCTCTGGAACGACCTGGTGTCGAACGGCGGCGTGTCCACGGTGACCGGCGTGGACGTGGGCAAGGCCGCCCAGGGGCTGCCCGTCGACACCCCGCTGAGGGTGTGGCGGAAGGTCACGGTGCAGACCTCGGTCGAGGGCTACAAGAAGTACGACAAGACGATCGTGCTGCAGGCCGAACTCACGCACAGCGGAAGCGACTGGCGTGTGTCGCGGGTGCTGGGGGTCTGATCAGTGGACTCGCGCCAGGCCGCATTCATGGCCGCGGGGGTGGCGCGGCGCGGGGCGGCGATAAAACTCGCCGTCCCCGCGGCCATCCTCTTCTTCGTCCTGCTTCTGTCCCTCGGGATCGTCGGCGGCATCGCCGGAAGCAGCCAGGCATCCGCCTCTTCCTGCGGCAGTGCCGGACAGCCTGACACCGAGTACGGCGATGGCACCGAGACGGGGGGCACCGACGACACCAACGGGCTGCACGCCCAGCAGCTGGCCAACGCCAAGATCATCGACCAGGAGGCGACCAAGGCGGGTCTCCCCGGCCGGGCCACGCTCATAGGCCTGATGACGGCCCTGCAGGAATCGACCCTGATCAACCTGGACCACGGTGACCAGGACTCGGTGGGGCTGTTCCAGCAGCGGCCGTCCTCAGGCTGGGGCACCAAGGCCCAGATCATGGACCCGCACTACTCGGCCCGCATGTTCTTCCTCGGTGACAAGGACGGCAGCCCGCAGGGGCTCGCCGACAAGAACTGGGAGAGCATGGGGCTTGGCGAGGCCGCCCAGGCTGTTCAGCACTCGGCATACCCGAGCCTGTACGACGGCCAGGAGTCCGAGGCCCGCAGCATCGCGAAGGAAGCCGGGATCAACCTGGACCGGACCGGCAAGGCCACCGGGAACCAGCCGACCGCCGACGCCTCCGGCGACACCGGGGACACGACAGGCCAGACCCCGACCACCCGGTGCAACGACAACAGCGACGACACCAGCACCGCCAAGCCCGGCACCGCCTTCCACGACGGTGACTCCCCCTGGCCGGCAGAGGTGAAGAACCCTCGCTCGGCCGCGGACGCCATCAAGTGGGCACAGCAGGAAGCCGACAGCGGCTCCAGCGACTGGTACCGCCAGTGCCTGGCCTTCGTCTCGCAGGCGTACGGATGGAACTTCAGCGGCACGACGTACGCCATAGACCACTACTACGAGATGCCGATGAGTATGAGGCACAACCGGGACAGGAACCCCCCGGTCGGAGCGCTCATGTACTGGCGGACCAGCAGCAGGGCCGGGCACGTCGCGATCTACGTCGGCAACGGCCAGATCGCGTCGAACGACATCCGCACCCCGGGGCACATCTCCATCGTCCCGGCCACCGACATCGAGTCCAAGTGGGGTTCCACGTACGTAGGTTGGGCGCCCCCCTACTTCCCCAAGGGCGGATAACCGGTGTCCGGTGTCAGAGCCCTCTGAGACGATCTAGGCAGAGCAAAAGGGAGACAAAGGGATGGCTGAGAGGACGATCCTCGTCGACGATCTCGACGAGGAGACCACCGAGGGCGTTGAGCGGGTCGAATTCAGTTGGCTGGGCAAGGACTACGAGATCGACCTCAGCACCGTCCACGTGGACGAGTACACCGACCTGCTGGCCCCGCTGCTGAAGGCTGCCCGCGTCAAGCAGGCGGGCGGCCGTAAGGGCAGCAAGACGAAGGCGAAGACGGACAGCGCGGAGACGAAGCGGATCCGCGAGTGGGGGAAGGCGAACGGGTACGAGGTCCCGGACCGCGGACCCGTACCGGCCAAGGTCCGCGAGGCGTACGCCACGGCCCAGAGCGCGACGCAGGAGCCAGCAGTCCCGGCACAGGGCCAGCCGGAAACCGCGGCGACGCAGAACCCGTATGCCGGTCGCTAGCAGCAGCCAGGCGAGGGCCGTCCGCCGTCACCTCCCGACCACGGGGTGCTGTCCGTGAACTCGACCAAGGAGTTCGCGGACAGCCTCCCGTGGCGCGTCGCGGTCTGCCGGACCCTGCGGCCCCCGGCGGCCGCACTGCCCGCCGAACTCGACGCCACCCAAAGACGCTGTGCAGCCACCCGGACTGACCCCGACCGGTTGCACAGGGAGCAGTAAGGAAGAGCCGATGCCCGTTGTGACAGACCTGGACGCCGTCCCCCTGACCCCCGTCTACACCATCGTCATCACCGAGGACGACCAGGCCAGCGTGGACGGACAGTCGGTCGAGAAGCTGCACGGCCAGGACGCTCGCGAAGCTGCCCTGGCCGATGTCCGGGAACGGGCCGCCCGCCGAGGTCATCCCGTGCGGGTCAACGCCAAAGAGCCAGACGGCAGCGTGTGGCCGCTGATCGTCGACTACGACGGCGCGGTCACTCCGCTGGAGGCCCCGCACCCTGCCCCTCCGGCCCCTGCCCTTCCAGCGCAGGCACCCGCCCCGGTGTACTCCGCGCCAGCGGGTGAACCATCCCTCCCCCCGCCGACCGGTGAGCCCGTGATCCCCGCGCCGGCCGCCCCCGTCGTCGACTGGATGGCTCCGCTGCCCGAGGAGTTCCGGGAGATGTTCGAGCAGGTGAAGGGCGCAGACGCAACAGGGCAGTTGGCCGCGGCCGCCGTCGCGGCGCAGGACCTCGAAGACGCCCTGGACGACGCTTTCGGCCCCGTCCACCCGTACACCGTGAACGTCCTCGCCGTTCGGGCCTACCTGAACCTGCGCATGGGGCATTGGGCGATGGCCATGGCGTTGTATCTGCAGGCCGCCGAGCGTCGGCACCAGCAGCAGGCTCCTCGGGAGGAGACTCTGCGGCTTGCCCGCCAGGGTCACTTCTGCTGGAAGCACCTTGCGAAGCCGTCGCCCAAGTACCCCGGCGCGTACGACCCCGCGACCGCGATCCAGTGGACCGCTGAGGTCCTGCGCGTCCTGAGGACGGTCGGCGCCGAGGAGGTCATCGTCGTGACCACCGAGAAGTGGGCGGCCGAACTGCCGTCCGCCGCCGCTTCCTGACACACCGACCACGAGGGGGGAGACACCGATGGCGATCCGCGTCGGCGCCGGCCAGTCCGCGCAGAACGAGTACGAACGGCGCCTTCGGTCCTGGCGGACCGCATCCCGGCGCAGGTTCCTGTTCGGCCTGCCCGTCGTACTTGTCATCGCGGCCCTGCTGGAATGGTGGGTCGGCTGGCACACCACGGGTGTCCCGCTGTACGGGCACGTCTCCGCACTCGCGGTGATCATGGCGTGGTGCGGATCGTTCGCAACCCCCCAGCACGTGAAGGCCTGGCGGTCCGGAGCCGAGGGCGAGCGCAAGACGGCTCGGATCCTCGCCCCGCTGGCCCGCCGCGGGGCGGTCATCCTCCACGACCGGGCCATCCCCGGACGGAAAGCCAACCTTGATCATCTTGCCATCGGCCACTGGGGCATCGCGTACGTTGATACGAAGAACTGGCAGGTCAAGGACGCGCGAGTAGCTGTCAGCAAGGACGGCCGGACCCTTTGGTATGGGCGTTACGCCCAGAACAAGACGGTCGACACAGTGAAGGGGGAGGCACGGTCGGCCGCCGCTGCCCTCCGGCGCCACGTCGTCGTCGACGTCCAGCCGATCATCGCCGTGCAGGGTGCTCGTGTCGGCCGCCGCGGCTCTCTCGTGTTCGACGGGGTGACCATCGTGGAGGCCCGCCGCCTGGCTCGCCACCTCCGCCGCCAGCGGAAGGCCTTCCTGCCGCTGCCCGTCGCCGAGATCGGACGGCTTGCCGACGAGGTGCTGCCCCCCAAGCGGTAGAGCTGAAAATTCAGACGCAAATAAACGCGCCAATGGAGGGCGGATTTCGCCACTCTATTGGCGTGATGCTTGTGTGGGCTGTTTAATGAGTGTATGGCAGCAACCAAGCGAGTCACCATTCACATGTCGCCGGACCTGGCGCTGAGGATCAGTAGCACCGCCCGCTCATACAGGGAGGCGGAAAAGACGTGGCGTCGCCTTTCCCTGGAAAGTGCCACCACTTCCGCGCAGAAGAAATCCATTCGGATTGAGGCGGAGCTTCGTCGCCCTACTGAATGGCCAACGGAAGACCACTTGGCGGAGGCGTGCCTCCGAGGCCGCATGGCCCAGCCCGACCTTGCCCGGGATTGGGAGCCCCTGACGGAAGAGGAGAGGGTCGCCCTGACGCTGCCCGGGATGTGGCCTGGGTCCGAACGGCCGGGCGAGGACTTCAGCGCCGCGTTCGCGTGCACCCTTGACTATGACCTGGTCTGGCAAGCCCGAACGGCGGCATGGAGGATCAGCGAGCCCTGGATCAAGGTGATCCTGGCCGAGGGGCTGGGGAACCTGCGAGGGCTCAGCCCTGAACAGCGCGAACGGCGCCAGGCGCTCGGCGCCCACGTGATCACCTTTGGCGCGATCGTCCGTCAGGGCATCAAGAAGCACTGGCCAACCAAGGGTGTCACCCTTTTTTCGGAGGAAACAGCGAAAGGGTCATGACCAATAACGTTATTATGCCGCACGTTCTATTTCGGCCTTCTCGTTCCGCGTTTACTGCAGAGTGTCTTTTCTGCTTGCGCTGCTGTATCTGTCGGTGTTATTCAATTGGGTGTCAGGTTGTTTCTCTGGAAGGGGCAAGGTGAATCAGGAAGCCGTTGAAGTGACGGCCGGAGCGACTTCTGAGGATCGTCCTCGGGTCGTCAACGGAACTCAGTTGGCGGGTGAGCTCGGCATCTCGCCGGGGATGGTGACCCGGGGGCTGGAGCTGGGGCTGATCCCGCCGCGGGACAAGTCGCGCGGGTGGTCGCGCGAGGTCGCCGACGAGATCGCCCAGCGGGTCGAGGTGATCCGCGAGGGGATCGCGGACCGCGAAGGTCTCGGCTCCCGGCGTACTGCGGAGATGCTGGCCGAGCTGACCGGACTCGCGGTCGAGGCGGCCGACGTGCCGCCCCTCGCTGAGCGGTCGAGGCTCAGGGTCGTCGACGAGTACAAGGGGCACCCGCTGTACTCGGTGAAGGACGCGAGGGCCCTGGGGGAGTCGAAGGAGGCCCGCTCCGTGCTGTCCGAGCTGATCGCGGCCCGGAAGGCGGAGACGGCTCGCCGTGAGGCCGAGTGGCAGGCGTGGGTCGAGGTGAGTCTCCCGCCCGGCGAGGCGGCCGGGCGGCTGGGCTGGACGGTTCACGAGCTGGAGAAGACCGCCCAGGCGGGGCGGATCAGCACGGGCAAGGGGGGCCGGTACGCGACCGCCGACCTGGACGAGCTTGCCGCGGACGAAGAGCTCTGCGAGCAGGTGACGGGCGACCGGCTGATCCGAGGCGACGAGGCGGCCGGACTGCTGGAGATCCGGTACCCGACGGATTGGAAGTACGTCGTCGATGCGGGATGGGTCCAGCCGAAGACCTTCACGCAGGCCCAGGTCGGGCGCCGCCGGTGGATCGACGTGCCGCTGTATGTGACGCGCGATGTCGAGGCCCTGCGGGATCTGCCCGGCGTGCCGTGGGAGGAGGTCCGCGCGGTCCGGGCCGGGGAGCCGAGTCCCCTGCGGGAGTACGTCAGCCGGGTACCGAGCAGGGCCGAGGCGATCCATGCCTTCGCCGCCGGCCTCGCCGATCGCCACCAGGTCGAGGTCTGGGCCTATCACGACGACCGCACCGGCGCGTGGGAACTGGACTGGACGCACGGCGACCAGGAGGGGCCCACGCGTGAGCAGGTCGCCGCCGAACTCCGGGCCGACCCGCAGGCCGCCCGGCACCGGGCGGACATCCAGGTGGGCGGCACCCGATGGGGACGCCAAGCCCGGTGGGCGCGCGAGGTGCTGGCGACGGGCAACCCGGTGGTGCTGTGCACCAGGTCCTCGGGCACACCGACGACCGACATGGAGACCACCGAAGTCATCGAGGTCGCCGTCATCGACGTGGCCACCGGCAAGGCACTGCTCAACCGCCGGGTGCGGCCGACCGTGCCGCTGGGCGAGCGCAGGGTCAGCGGTCTGACCGACGAAGACCTTGCGGACGCGCCCGAGTGGGAGCGTGTCCTGTCCCGGGTACGGAATGTGACCCGCGGACGGCTGATCGTCCCGTGCCACCCCGGGGACGACCGGAAGCGCATCGTCGAGGACACCGAACGGGCGGGCAAGCGGCCGATGCACCTTGCCGCCGCCGAGTCGTGGGCCCTGGCCGACACGGACCGCCCGCTGGACCAGGTCACCGGCTGGTCCGCGCTCAAGGGCTGCGAGTACGTGCGGGATGAGCTGCTGCGGCGCTCACGCGGCCGGGGCCGCGCTCACCTCCCCCAGACCCGGACGGAATTGGGCCCGCACACCGGCTGAGGTCCGCTAGCCTGAAACGAGGTCGCCATGCTGCGACGACCATGGCCGAGTAGTCCGGGCCCGTGACCCGGACGGCGACGACAGCCCGAACCCGCCCCGCGGGAATCGACAGCACCAGATGACGAAGTCCGCTTCCAGGTCCGCTCTGTCCTTCAGGCGTGCCCGGGTCACGGGACCGCGTGCGCCGGAGAACGAGAGCCGACCATGACGGACAGCAACCAGGCCCGGAAGAACGCCGCCCGCCGACGGAAGCAGCAGACCGGCCAGGGCTACCAGGCAGCCCAGCAGGACGTACAGCGCGAACGGATGGGCTTCGACGACGCCGCCGGGCCCACCGAGTACCGGCCCCAGACCGCCGGCACTGGCTACTTCTGCGCGTGGGGTGCGGAGGAACTGCTCGGTACGGAGCAGCTGAGCATGCTCGTCGAGCACGCGGAGAAGCACGGACGCCCCGACGCGGCCGACAAGATCATGTGCGGCCTGTGTGACAAGCCCATCGACGTCACCAGGGAGCCGGAGGTTCACCTCGGCCTGGCGCTCCGCGAGGTCCAGCACCCGGGCGAACCGGTCACGGAGATGACGTTCCCGGTGTGGACACACGAAGCCTGCGGGCACACCCGGGTCTGGTCCTGGTCACAGCTCACGCTGGAGCGGCGCCGTCGCGGGCTGCGCGTCGACACCGCCGACCTCCCGCCCAAGGAGCACCGCCGCAACAGGGTGCCGGTGGAGGACTACTACATGTTCACCGCGCCGCCGAACAGTGCGCCCCTCTTCTACCTACAGCCCGGTTCCAAGCACCGTCACGGCTCCCTCGGATTCCGAGCCGACCGGCTGTCGGACGGCTTTCCCGCGCTCGACCTGTCCCGGCAGCAGGCGCGCACGCTGCCGGAGTGGTCGATCGCTGCGGACCGCACCGGCCTGTCATACATCGAGCGGCAGGGCACCGGCCGCTGGTACCAGCCGTCCCGTCCCTGGTCCCCGCCGGCCGCGTGGCTCGCGGCCGCGCACTACCACCAGAGCGTCATCTTCCTGACCGCCCCGGCCGGTTCGGTGCCGCCCACGCAGTTGGAGGCGGGCACCGGTGACCTCTCCGCACTGTTCGCCGTGGGCCGCGCAGACCTGTTGTTCGGCGCCCGGATGACCGTCGTCGGCCTCGCCTGACGGCGGGCAGGGCCCTCCGCTACTTCTGGCCTGGTCCCGGCACGGCCCGGGGCCGACGTGACCAGGCCCTTCGCCTGACTTCCCTTGGGAGACCCCGCGTGACCTCACATCCTTCCGGCCACACCCCGCAACAGACCATCGGCGCACGGCTGTTGGCGTTCCAGCTGATTCGAGCCCTCGCGGCCAACGACTTCCGCCGCAGCCGGGACCTGGACGGCTATGTCGTGTCTGCGACCGGTCGCATGCGCATCGCGCTCGACTACATGCGCGACTACTTCGCCGGCGCCGACGTCCGCCGTGACGTCGCGCCCATGGTCGCGGCCCTGTCCGAAGTGACCGTGGCGGCTCTGACCCTGCTCAACGGACCCGACCGCGTCAGCGAGTGGTTGACCATCCAGGCCGACACCGTCAGCAAGGTCATCGCCGCGGCGGGCAACGAACGCAGCCCTGACCCGACCGTCGTCGCTGCCGCCTCCCACATCGCCACCCGGCTGGGCGAGGCCGAAGACGACGAGCGCGACAGCGCCGTCCGCGCTGACATCCTCGATCTCGTCACCGGATGGGTCCGCGACGAGCACGCAGCCGCCGACTCCTGGGATCTCCTCCTGGCTGCCGCCTGGCTCGCTGCCTGGGTCACCGCCGAAGCCCTCGGCCACGACCAGAAGGCGATCAACGAATACCTGGACGAGCACAGCCGTGCCCTGGCAGCCCGCCACCAGGCGGTGACCGGCTGATGGCGGAGGTACGGATCATGGGCGCCACGGTCGAGGAGGAGGAACAAGTCGCCGAGCTGATCCGGCTGGCACTGGCCGCGTACCCGGTCCCGGTCGCCGTCGACGCGCCGCGCCGACTGCGGAACCGGCAGACCACTCCGGATACGCCCGCGTACCGGATCGTGCTCACGGTCATCCCCGGTGCCCCGCCAAACGGCCAGACTCAGCACACGGTGCAGGCAGAACGAGGGGAGCCCGCCCACGGTCGAGGCGAGACCCGAGGCAGCCGCGCCGTGGCGGGGCGCCGGGGCCGCCCGGCCCTACCGCCGGGCGGCGGCAGGTAGCCGCCGAGGGTGAGGTCCCCCACCGGTTGTCTCCCGCGGGGGACCTCGCCACCGCTACGCTGGGGGAGAGGCCCGGGCTCCACCGGAGCCGGGCACAGCGCGACCACGGACGAGGCGGTGACCATGCGCGAGGCGGTGAACCTCAGCGAGGGGGAGTGGACCCCGGACGCGATCGCTCACGCTCTTCCGACGCCGGACATGCGGATGGAATTCTGGAGGCAGCTGAACCTCACCGCCTTCGGCGAGCTGGAAGCGCTCGGCGCCCGGTGGCTCAAGGTCATCGAGGACCTGCAGACCGGTGTCGAGCGGGCCCGGGAGGTCAACGCCTACCAGCGGGAGCACGGCGGTGCTCTTCCCCCGGAGTATTCGGACGTCACCGAGCTGATCACCGAGCGGCGGGTCGCGTAGCTTCATGAACCACCGGCTCTACATGGACGCCACACAGCACGAGGTCTACAGGAGTCTGCCCGACAAGGCCCGCGACCGAGTCGCCCGGTTCCTAGTCGACGCGCTCACCGACCCCATCGCGGCCACCGAACCGTACGGAGACATCGACGACGGTGTGGTGCGGCTGTGGGCCGCCGGGGACCTGGCGATCGTGCTGCTGGTGGGCCAGGAGACCAAGACCGTGACCGTGCTGAGCATCGCGTACGCCGGCCTGGAGTGAAGGCATGGAAAACGGGGGGCCGCCGGGTCAGGTCCGGCGGCCCCCCGGGTCTGTCGGTTGGGGCAAAGAGAGGTGGCGAGACGGCCTAGGCGCCGGCCGCCACCCCGCGCGGGACCTGCGGGAGCGCGGAGACGGCTGCCCCCTCGATCAGCGGGAGGGAGGAGCCAGCGGTCCACCGGTCGAGCCGGTCGTCGTCCCGCAGGACCGGGTAAATGAACCGGACGCCGGAGGTCTCGGCCGCCGCCGCCATGAGATTCAGCAGGTTCACGAGCAGGACATCGCCGCGGTCACGGGAGCACACGGCCGCCTCTTGCCACCAGGACGGCCCGGCGCCGTCCTCCACGTCCGCCTCAGCGACATCGAGGCAGGCCATGATCCGGACGTTCCCCGGATCGGCCCACCGGCCCGTCGTGGGCCCCTCGGCGTGCTCCAGGCGGACGGCCACGATGCGGTCCGCCCGTACGACCTGGCCCGCAGCCATCCTGACCCAAGTGGAATTGAGCATGGGCATTGCTCCTTCGGTGACACGTACGCCGTCGGGTGGCCCGTGTAGGGCCCGCCCGACGGCGGCGTTGTTCTGGTTGCCCTTGCCCTGGCGTCAGGCGCGCGGGTCGGCGCAGGCCAGCTTGACGAAGCCCTTCTTGGCGGTCTTGCCGTGGTGCCAAGTGCCGTACCAGTACGTGATGTTGTCGTTCTTGTCGAGCCACGACCCGGTGATGTGGCCGTAGTCCTTGCCCTTTTCGTACACGTACATGACGTGCTTGCCCTTGCCGTTCGCCTTGGTGCGAACGTCCGCCCGCTTGCAGGTGATCTGCTGGTTGAAGCTGTCGCCCGCCATGGCGGGCGCGGCCGCCGAGATGCCCACACCCGCCGTGAGGGCGAGACCGAGCGCGGCCGCGGCCGTGGTGCGACTCAGGAGTGTCTTGATCACTTCGTCCTCAGCTTCTACTTGTCGAACTCGTGCCAGGACCCGCACAGCTTGGGCTTGCCGCCGGTCTTGTAGACGCAGACCCGCATCTTGAAGCGCACCCCGGCGTACAGCGTCGGTGTCTTCCAGGACCCGCCGTTGTTGGCGACCTTGTCCCGGACGTCGACCACGAAATAGCCGTTCTTCGCGGTGCGGACCTGGGTGATCGCGGAGTAGCCATCCTTCTTGGTGTCGTTCGCGTAGACACGGCCGTTCAGGGCGTTGTAGAAGCCTTCGGCCCTCTTGCCCTGGGAGGTCCACCAGCCGGAGCTATTGGCGGAGGCGGGCGTGGCGGCCAGACCCGTGACGAGAGCGACGCTCAGGGCCGCTACGACCGCGCCGGCGCGAGCCCGCGGGCTCTTGGTCAGCTGTGGCATGCCGTGTCCTCCGGGATGCATGTGTGCTGGTCGTCCGCGCTGGTGTGGAGGAGGTCATCCCTGATCCAGCCGGTCTTGCCCTTGGCATTACCGGTGGTCATCTTGACCTTGTACCAGAAGTAGTTGCCCCGGATGACGACGTCCTTCTCGGAGCACTTGTTGTTCTTGTAGGCGACGCCCACCGCCGTGGAGCTGGTGGACGGCTTGGACCGGAGGTTGGCCGACTTCGCCGTGACGTAGCAGCCCTTCGCGGCGGCCTCGGCCGTACCGGCGGTGGCGACCATGCCGACGAGACCGGAGCCCGCCAGGGCCACCGTCAGCGAGAGGGCTCCTATTGCTCTGCGTGCGCGCAACGTGTTTCCCCGTTCGAAATTTCGCCGTTCCTCAGAATGGCTTTGCTTTAGGAACGTGACCGAAGTCAATGAAACTCCACCGGGCCATGTCAACTTTTTACGCCTGCCGCAACGGAATGCGCTTTCGCTTGATTTCGCCACGCGCAATATCGCAGCTACGGGCAGCGCTCCCGGCTCCTATTTACGCGTAGCGCAATAAGCCATTTCGCGTGACGCAACAAAGGCCCGCAACGCCCGGTTTGGTGGGGTATAAATTTTGCCGGTGGTTTCGCGCCACGCATGTACGATGCAGAGGAGGTTGATCTCGCAACCAAGGGGGTGAGGGGGAGCCGGGGGTTCGGGGGTGGGGACTTCGTGGCGGGGTGCCATGAGGAGAACCCGCCCGTCGGGGATAGTCGCGCTCAGCTGACTCACAGAGAAAGCGGCGCGCACAACGAGGAAAGTCACCTTGTTCACCGCAGCAAGCAACGCAAGCGCAGGAGACCAGTCCACAAATTCACAAGGAGCGGGCGGTACCGCTCATGCCCGGCGGGTGAAGATGGTCGAGCGGGCATTCACGCTCCTCGACGGTCCCGCGCACGGTCCCAGCGAAATCGCTGAGGCCACCGGACTCAATGTCACGGTGGTGTACCGCATCTTGCAGTCCGGCATTCCGAGCCGGTACTTCGTGCAGGGCCCAGGGGGGAAATACAGGCTGGGGCCGGGGGCGGCAGCGATCGGCATGCAGGCGATGGCGTACACGCCGGGCCCCGAAGCCTCCCACCCGATCCTGGAACACCTGAGCAAGGCGCTGGACGCCATGGCCCTGTTGTGGGTGTTCTCCCCGTTCGGCGCCCCCCGGCGCGTGCTCGCCGACTACGCGCCCGGCCGCTATGACCTGGAAGCCCTGGGGCTCAGTGCTAGCGAACTGGTCGCTGTGGGCGGGTCGTTGCGCGTCGGTCCGTCCGGGCGGGTGATCGCCGCGCACCTGTCCGCGCCGCTGGTCGACACGGCGCTGGCCGGTGACGTCCCCGCCGGTGCCGGGCCCGGCGTGCTGGGGGACGGTGAGTTCCGGGCATCGCTGGAAGAGATCCGGAGAGTCGGTTACGCCCTCGGAGAGGAGGAGATCACCGGGTGGAGCGCGGTCGCCGCACCTGTGCTGTGGGGGGACACCGTGTACGGCGCGATCAGCGTGCTCAAGCCGTCCTCGTTGCTGACGGACGCGGCCGGAGCAGCCGCGCGGACGGTAGCGGCAGCCGAGCGTTTCGGCCTACTGGTATCGGGCGGAGGCCTTCCCCTGGCCGGGTGAGCTATGGGCTGGGACCGCCGGGACAGGCGGGCCCAGCCCGTGTCAGATATTCGTCCGTGTGTGGCCAACGCCCACCGTCCGGAGCCCGGTCACAAACATCTACAGGCGCAGGACAGTGCCTCTGCGGTCCGAGGGGCCGCCGCCCTGTGGTCCCTGCGTGCTGCCGGTGCCGGCCTCGGCTGTTCCCGCGCCGCCGGGGGGCTCGGAGAGGAGCCGGGCGAGCGCCTTGTTGAGCTTGCCCTGGATCTCCTCAGTGAGGTCCTTTCCTTCTATGGTGACCACGCGGATGGAGTTGTTCGGGGCGATCTGGGCGCACTTCCTGCCGTGGCGGCGCTGGGTTTCGAAGGTCATGTGCATGGACGCTTTCGGTCCCCTGATGGCGAGGACGTATCGCCCCTTGCTGTCACGTCCGACGGAGACGGAGGCGCCTTCCCGGCCGCGCAGCCGCTTCTCGCACTGTCCGAGGCAGCGGAGGATCTCCGCGGGGAGCGTGGTCTGTTCATCGAGCGGCGTCAGATCGGGGAGTACCGCCGGACCGGCGGCATCGGAGGGTAGACGCTCCAGGAGGGCGGCATACTCCGGCCAGGACTTCGGGGTGGTGCGTCGCTCGTCGTCCTGGAACAGCTGGTAGTCGGACCGCTTCCATCCGCTGCTGCTGCGTTTGAAAACGGCTTCGATCCGCAGGCGGCCGTTCACGTGAGTGAGGCGTATGGCGGTCGTGTCGACCTGCGTGATCGTTGGTCTGATCCCGGTTTCACGGGCCATGGTGTCGACCTCGCGCTGCACAGGAATCGGTATGAACAGTCCCTGGTCTGACGAGACTTGGGGTGTTGCAGGCACTGCTGGGCAGCCCCTTCTCTTCGCGGTCCGTTGAGTGTCTGGTGACTACGGACGGCTCTCGCCGTCCGGGGTTCCGGCAGCCCGATTCAGCCCGTCGCGCCGACGGGTTCTCGGTGGAGCCGGACGCGGAGGAGATACGGCAGGTGGTCGGACAAGCCCGTCAGGTCGAGGTCCGAGTCAGGGGAGTCCGGGGCGGGGATGTCCGGGGCGAAGCTCTGGGGGGCGCCGAGGGTGCGGTAGTCGAGCACCTCGATGCGCCGGCCGGTGACGAGGGCCTGGTCGAGATGGAGGGGCACCGGCTCGTTCGCATACCAGTAGCCGACCGTCGGCTTGCGCCGGAGCGGGATCTCGTCCTGCGGGTCCCGCCAGCCGGACCTGATCAACAAATTCGGGGCATCGAGGTCCCATCCGCCGAACGACCCGTCGGGCAGCATCTTCCGGTAGCGGTGCCAGAGGTTTCGCGGCACCGCTGACCAGTCCTCCGGTTCAGGGTCGTACCGGTCGGGCCCGTTCGCGTCCATGAGCAGCACGCCGTCCTCCGGCCAGCTGTCGAACTGCTGCCCGTAGTCGGCCAGGAACTGGGCCTCGCCCAACCGGGCCGCGCCGTTGGAGTAGGCGAGATGCGCTCCGAGCAGGAGCAGGCGCACGCCGTCCACCTCGAACACCGCGCGCATGGCGCCGTGGTGGAAGGCCCCGCGGGCGAGCTCGCCGGACGTCACCAGCCGAGCCTTCTCCGCCCTGTAGTACAGGACGGAGTGGTTACGCCCATCCCCGACACGGGAGGTCATGTACGGGAGCGCGGCCAGACCTGTCGCGTCGGCGAGGTCCTTGAAACGGCGGCCGTCGCCCAGATGCCAGTCGGTGCCCTCCATGATCCACAGGAAATCGAGACCAGGGAGGGACGCGAGGTAGTCGATCTGCTGCTCGAAGCGGTAGTCGTGGAATCCGCGGTCGTCGCGGTCGATCCCCCCGGTCAGCGTGTTCCACGCGAGCAGATCGAGTTCGGTCGTGTCGGTCGCCATGGTGTTTCCCCTCCGAGGTGTGTCCGACTGGGCTATGAGGACAGGGCGTGCAGCCGCTCCTGGACGCGGTCCGCGTCGGGCGGGCTGATGGGGGTGTAGATGACCAGCGCCTCCCGGTAGAGGGCTGCGGCGTCGTCGTGGTGGCCGGCGGTCTGGAGGGTCTGACCGAGGAATTCGCGGCTGCGTGCCTGCCAGCGGCGCGTTCCGGTGCGGTCGAACTCAGCGACGGCCTTCCGCCCGAACCGGCCGCCCTTGCCGAGGTCGCCGTTGAGGGCGTGAGCACGGCCGAGCCAGGCCAGCGCTCGGGCCGCGTCGATGGAGTCCTTGAGCGTGAGCAGGGTGGTGCGGGCAGAGGAGAAGAGGGCGACCGCATCGGCAGGCGGCCGGTCGAGGAGGAGACGGACCTGGCCGAGACACACGTCGGTGATAGCGACCGCCCTCTCGAACGTCTCCTGCTCCCGGCTGTTCCCGTTCGCCGCGGCGGCGCGGGCGAGCGCGGCACGCTGCTGGTACGCCAAGACCAGCAGCGGCTCGGCTTCCTCCGAACGGCCCGCCGCGAGGTGGGTGGCCCCGAGCTCGTGGAGAGCCTGAGCCTCTCCCCGCGCGTCGTGGGCGGCACGGGCGAGGCTCAGCACCTGGTCGTACGCCTCGATCGCGTCGTCGTGCCGGCCGGCGTTGCGCAGTCCGCCCGCCCAGGTGCCCAGGATCTCCAGTTCAGCGATGGGGTCCTGGCAGATCCGGGCGGACCGGAGGGCGACTGAGTGGGTGCGGTCCCACAGGCCGTAGTCGTGGTGGACATGCAGGAGCGGCCACAGGGCATGCGTGAGCTGCCACACGGACGAGTCCAGCCCCGCGTCAGCCGCCGCGGTGATCGCGGCATCGAGACTGGCCTGAACAGCCTCCAGCCAGGCCAGAGCAGCGGCGTCCGTGTCGAACGCGACCGGTTCCGCGGGCTGGTAGAGGTAGTCCCGGGCGAGCGGGCGGTGGAAGGGGGTGAGACGGCGCTCGGCCCGGGTCGCGGTGTCGAGGTAGTAGTCGAGGGCCCGGCGGAGCACATCGTCCGGGTCCGTGGGCTCCTCCTGGGTGAACTTCTCGGCGGCGTGCTCGCGGGCGCTGTCGTGGAACTGGAAGACCTGCCCTCGCACCGAGTCGTCGTCCCAGGTCTCCAGGGGTTCGATCATGCCTGCCGAGTGCAGCGTGCTGAGTGCGTCGGCTGCCGTCTGCCAGGTGAGTCCGGCGACGGCCGCGGCGAGCGGGGCATCGAAGTCCCGGACGGGCAGGCTGCCGAGGCGCCGGTACACGGTGGCGGCCTGGAACGGCAGGTGGTGGTACTGGTCGTTGAGGGCTGTGGGCACAGCCGCCTCCTGACGGGTGAGTGAGGGATGGGTGAGGAACACCGCGCTGTGGGTGCTCATGAGGGAGGCGGTCACGTCCGCCATGGACTGGTCGCTGCGGGAGGCGAGGGCCCCGACGACCACGGCCAGCGCCATCGGCCGTCCGGCGGACAGCCGTACGATCCGCTGCGCGGCCCGGTGGTCTTCGGCGACCCGGTCACGGCCGAGGCAGTTCTCCAGGTAGTCCTGTGCCGCGTCGTCGTTGAGCGGCCGGACCGTGTGGAACCGGGCGCCGTGGCTGGCGAGACCGCCCAGCCGGGCGCGGCTCGTGGTCACGACGACGTGGCCGGTGCCGCCCGGCAGCAGAGCCCGCACCTGGTCGGCGTCGACGGCGTTGTCCAGCAGGACGCAGACCGGGCGGGCGGGGTCGGCGGTCGCCGTCCGCCACCACGCGCCGAGTTCATCGGCGGTGCTGGCGCGCACGCCGGGACGTACGGACCGCAGGAGCCGGGCGAGGACCTCCGGGGTCGAGGCGCGGCCCCCGGGCACGTAGCCGCGCAGATCGGCGTACAGCGCCCCGCCGGGGAACCGCTCGCTCTCGACGTGCAGGAATTTGCCGGCCAGGGCCGTCTTGCCGATGCCGCTGGGACCGCTGATCGCGATGACGCGCACGGAGTCCGCGGACATGCGGTCGACCGCGGCCGCCAGCTGGACCAGGTCGTGGGTCCGGTCCGTCCACACGGCGGGCACCGGCAGGAGCTGACGGGGAGTGGGCGGGGTGAACTGCGGCGCGTGGAAGTGGAACTGACCGATGCTGCCGGCCTGCACGCTGGGCCCGTACACGGTGACGTCGGCCATCGAGTTCGTGTGTCCGGCCGGCGGGCGGGGGCCGTCGGCCGGGTGGGGCGGGATCATGGGGTCTGCTCCGGGGGGACACCCCTGACCGGTGTTGTCATGGCCCTCGTGAGATCCCAGCCGAGCCCTCGTACCCGGGCCTTGAGCACGCTGTAGGAGACGACGCACCGAGCATCCCGGCTCCACTCGGCGAGCGTCCGGCTCGCCTCCCCGAGGGGGTACTTCGTGCTGCGGGGGCACAGGCGCGTCGACCCTCCGGAAAGGCGCAGCAGATCAGCCCGTGGCGTCGTCCTGACGAGACCACTGACCCTGATCCCGGCCTTCCGGCAGTCTGATACGACGAGCAGCCCTGCCGTGACCAGCGGTTGCAGACCGGTGCCGATGGTCCTGTCCGACACACCGAACTCATCTGCCAGCACCTGGCGGGACGGGATACGCGTGTGCGGGGGGTAAGTCCCCTCAGCCAGCCGGTTCCGCACGATCCGCTCGACGAACACGCCGAGCGGCTCGCGTTCGGCCCTCCCCGCAACCGTCCACGTCTCGCCCTCGACTGCAACGCGCATACCCAGGTGCGGCCGCGTCTCCACGAGACCGTCCGTGGCCAGCAGCCGCAGCGTGCAGGTCACCACAGGCCATGCCCCGTGCCGGAGCGCGACGACACGGCGTTCGAGTTCGGGATGGGTGACGATGTGACCGGGCGGCAGTGCGCCGCGCTCGATCTCGTCACGCAGCTCCTGGTAGAGGCGCTGGACGTGCTCCAGGCCGTGTCTCGGAAGCCACTGGGTGATGCGGTCGGAAAGCTCTAAATCTGGCATATATGCACACCGGGGGGTCGGGCCGCCAGGCGGCGCAGGCGGAGGGCTGTGTGGTTGGTGAGGGTGCGGTGATTACCGCGCCCATCAGGGGGGGTTGGGCTTCCCGTGGCAGGGCACGGCGGCCGAGGACTGGACGCATGCGGAGGCCGGGGTCCCGGCGGGCCGCTACACCGCGAGCCGGAATGCGTCGGTGGACGGAGGGCCGAGGTTCCAGCGCGGCAGGGGGGCGATCTGACGTCGTAGTGCCTGTTCGAGAAGCGGCCGGGAGAAGATCACTTCGACGGCGTGATGGTCGCTGAAGCGGTCGGTGCGCAGGCGGCGGACCGAGATCACGGCCTGGGTGAGCCAGGGATCGGCGTAGACACGGTCAATCCGCTGCGGGCCTCCCTGCCCGACGGCTCCGGGGGCGTGCCCCCCGGTCGGTGCCAGCGCGGTGAGCTGCCCGTGTGCCTGGGCGGCGTAGCGGGCGACGTCGTGGAGACCACAGGAGAGGAGCGTGCGGTCCAGGTAGCCCGCGTTGACCCGAGTGCCGTCGGGCAGTTCGACGGTGCGGTGCACCATGTGGGTCCAGTCCGTGATGCCGGGACGCGCCCAGTTGATCGGGCCCACCAGCTCGCCCCACGGGTGCGCTGCCTCGTTGCAGTCGCCGCCGCCCAGCCAGGCCAGGCCCTGCTTGATCTTGTCGACGGTGGTGGTGAGCTCGTCGGTCTCCAGCATGCGCGCCACCGCCGAGTTGAACGCCGCGTGCCAAGAGCCGATCAGGATGTCGACCTCGGGGACCCCAGCGAGTTGCGTGATCACCATGGCGGGTGGTGTTCTCCACAGCGCCCGCTGCCCGGGTCGGTCGTAGGTGATCTCGAACGAGGGGAACGTTGCCGGCCTCAGATACAGCGCGGTCGGGTTCCGCCCCCGGTTGTTGGGGGCGAGGATTCCGCGCATGCCGAGGAGTTCGCAGGTCGCCCGGTGCCGCCGCGCTCCGTGAAGGGCGCTGTAGGTGGCTTCCTGCCGGAGCAGGATGTCCGGGCGCAGTTCCTTCAGGAACTCGATGGCCGCCCACCACCGCGCGGGGAACTGCCCGCCCGTGTCTCGTCCGCCGTCCTTCTCCAGGTTCAGCGAGACGAGAGTGATGATCTCCCGCGGATCGTGACCCAGCAACGTCATCTGTTCACCTCCGCTGGGCCTTCGGCGCGAGCGGATTGTTTGCGGCCGATGCCTCCGTAGATGTGCGTCGGCTCCGGGGAGCTCTCTGGGGCCGGCCGCCACAGGGGGCACGAGACGATGCCGGGCTCCAGCAGTTCGAGCCCGTCGTAGAAGGCTTCGAGCTGTGTGGGGCTGCGCAGAACGTACGGGAGGGCGCCGGTGGTGTTGTAGCCCGCCTGGGCTTTCGCGAGGCCGGGGTCGGTGTCGGTGCCGTCGTAATGCACGAAGTAGCTGCCAACGGGCAGGTCGGCCTGGAGACGGCGGACGATCGCCGTTGCCTCGGTGTGGTCCTGGACGTGACCCAGGACGCCCATGAGCATCAGGGCGACGGGCTGGGAGAAGTCCAGGAGGCCGTGCGCGGCGGTGAGGATCTTCTCCGGATCGTGCAGGTCGGCGTCGATGGAGGCGGTGCGGCCTTCGCGTGTGCTGATGAACAGGGCCCTGGCGTGGGCGAGGACGATCGGGTCGTTGTCGACGTAGACGATCTGGGCGGCCGGGCTGACCCTCTGCGCGACCTCGTGGGTGTTGTCGGCCGCGGGCAGGCCGGTCCCGACGTCGAGGAACTGGCGGACGCCGAGGTCACCGGCGAGGAGGGTGACCGCGCGGTTGAGGTACTCGCGCGCTTCGTGGGCCATGGTGACGATCTGGGGGGCGATGGCGCGGTAGGCGTCGCCGGCCTGGCGGTCGGCGTCGTAGTGGTCCTTGCCGCCCATCCAGTAGTTCCAGATGCGCGCGGAGTTCGGGATCGTCGTGTCGAAGTGCCTGATCATGGGTTTCTTCCGAGGGCTGTCAGCTCAGGTCAGCGGGCCGTGTCGCGGGTGTGTGCGTGACCGGGGCGGGGGCTGGGGGTGCAAGGGCGGCGAGCGCGGCCCACAGGACGGTGGGCGGTGTCCACAGGAGCTGTCCGCACGGCTCGCCGCGGGTGATCCACCGCAGATCCGGGCCGGGGCCGCGGGCTGCACGCGCAGGTGCCAGCAGGGCAGGACCGCTCAGGCACAATGCGGGAGCGGACCAGGGGAGCGTTCCGGACCCCGGCGGTACGAAGAACCGCCAGTTGTCGCCTTCGGCGTACACGGCTCCGACCGGTGTGCCGAGCGTGCGCATACGGTCCAGGGCCGCAGCGGCGTAGTCCTGCGGCGCCTGCACCACGTCGAAGCCCGTTCCGGTGCTGATGACGCTGGGGGCGGAGCTCCGCCAGGCCGGGCCGAGCAGCTGGTATGCCTGCCGGTGCGTCTCGCCGTCGTCCAGGGTGGGGACCGTCCAGCGGGGGGCGGCCACGTCGGGCCGGTGGGTGAGTGCTGAGTCCGGCCGCGGCGCGGGGGCTAGAGGGATGGGAGGGGTCACGGGAACCGTTCGGATCTGGGGGGTGGGTAGTTGGCGGCGGCCGGGTGCCCGGTGGGGGCAGCCCGTGCGCGGGAAGCGGGTGGAACATGGCGGGTGCTAGGGAGGAGGCATCCGGCCGATCCACCGGCCGGGGTGCCGGAACTCGTCGAGGGTGGGGGCGAGGCCGGGGGTGTTCCACACGGCGTTGAACGCGGTCAGGCCCCTGGCACTGACGGCCTGGTCGACGAGGGCGCTGGCTCGGGCCACCCGTCGGTCGGCCATGGGTTCCAGGACGCTGCGGGCGAGGCGTTTCGCCAGGGGTCCCCGGTTCTGCTGGGTGCTGCCGGTGATCTGTCTGGTCGCCTGGCTGCTGGTCCACTGTGCGTGGCCTTCGCTGAGCTGGACGATGGGGTGTCTCGCCGTCGGGCTCTTCGGCCATTCCGGGGCCGGTACGATCTGGCCGTCGCCGGCGAGAACCTGGGCCTGCTGGGCAAGGGAGCGGACGAGCAGGTCGCACAGGAGGTCGGGGGTCTCGCGCAGTTTCTGGAGGCCGAGGGCTTCGGGGACGATCAGCGTCGAGGGCTTCCCGATGCTGGTCGCGACGAGGACGGGCTTCCTCGACAGCCCTCCGCGGCGGACCATGAGTTCGGCGGCCTGCGGCTGCCCGACCAGCTTGGCTTGTTCCCAGCGGGTGAGGTCCAGCCCCGCGGTGTCGCGCTCCATCTGACGGCGGACGAACGCGCGGTACGCGAGGGCGAGCCCGTCGACGTCGACGAGTTCGAACCTGGGGCGGGGCAGCGGCAGGCCGGTGACCTTCTCCACCCACGGCACCGCCGCCCTGACTAACTCCTCTATGTGGTCGGCCAGTTCGGCGTGGCGGGTCTCGTGCTGAACGTACATGTCGGTCACGGCGGTCTCTCGTGGTGCGGGTAGGGAAGGAGGGAGTCACGCGGCCGCGGCGAGGCGGGTACGGCGGATGAAGTCTTCGGACCACTGGGTGCGGTCGACTTTGAGAGCCTTCTCGGTCAGCCGGTGCCGCTGGATGTCGTCCGGGCCTGCCGGTGCGCCGACGAGCTGGATGTCTCGCATCAGGCGCGTGATGGGGTGGTCGGTGCGGGCGGCGTAGCCGCCGTGGAGCGAGGTCGCGTCCCGCAGAGATTCGCCGGCCGCCACGTTGTTGAACAGCTTCGACTGGACGAGTTCCCCGTCACACGGCTGTCCCCGGTCGAGCAGGTGTACGGCGTCGTACGCCAGCCTCTCGGCCGTCATCAGGCGGGATTCCATGTCCGCGAGGCGGTGCCTGACGACAGGGAGATCAGAGAGCTTCCGCGTCTCGCGGTGGCGTTTGCCGGTCTTGCGGTGGCGACCGTTGAGGAAGTCGATCGTCTCGTCCACGACGCGGTGGTGGAGGCCGAGGGCGGTCGCGGCGAGGTTGGGGCGCCCGCAGACGACCGAGGCGGTGTACGCGGCGGCGAGGCCGTCGCCGACGTCCCCGAGGAGGTTCGTGGCGGGTACGCGGACGTCGCGCAGATTCACGTTTCCGCAGGCGAAGCCGTGCATGCCGACAAGGTCCGGCTGGCTCACCTCGATGCCGTCTCGGTCGGCTTCGACGAGGAAGGCCGACAGGCTTCGTGGCTCGCCCGGTCTGCCGGTGCGTACGACGACGACGTGGAGACCCGCGATGTGCGAGTTGCCGATGAAGCACTTGCGGGCGTTGATGATCCACTCACCGCCCTTGCGGCGGGCGGTGCCGTCCATGCCCAGGACGTGGCTGCCGCTGTCGGGCTCGGTTACCAGGATGGCGGTCCACAGTCCTTGGGCGATCTGCGGCAGCCACAGCCGTTTCTGTTCCTCGCTGCCCAGGTAGAGGATCGCGGTGGTCGGGATGTAGGAGGCTTGCAGGATGCCGGCGGCGGCGCCGCTGAAGTACGCGGTCTCGGCGATCAGGATCGTCTTGGAGAGGTGGTCCAGGCCCATGCCGCCGTACTCCTCGGCATCGAGGATCACGCCGCACCAGCCCAACTCGCCCATCAGCCGGGGTAGTTCCCGGTCGGTGTGTGTTCCGGCCGCTTCCATGTGCGGGACGTAGGGGGCGATCACTGAGTGACCGAATTCCTGGGCCTGGTCACGCAGGCGCAGGTGGTCGTCTGTCAGGTACGTGTACGCGGTGGACATCGGTCCGTCCCCTCCCTCTGATCTGGCGGGCCTTGGCTACGGCGGGCGGTCGCGCTAGTGCAGCGGGGGGGTGACGTCGGGCAGCGCTTCGATGTAGTCCAGGACTTGGTCGGCGTAGCGCTTGACCATGTCGACGTCCTGGCGGCTCCAGTCCGTCGTCTCCTGGCCCACGAGAGCGAACGTGCCGAGGACGATGCCGGTGGGCCGGTGGATGAGCGGGGCGCCCAGGTAGGTGCGGGCGCCGATCGTGTGGATGGCCCTGTTCATCCAGCGGGGATAGTCCATGACGTTCTTGAGGGGCAGCGCCTTGCGGCGGTCGGCGGTGTGGACACACCACCCGCTGGTGCGTTCCATGAACCGGTCCGCCGGCGCAATGGCGACCGCAGTTGCCTGACTCTCACCGCCGTCGGCGCCCGAGGGCACCCACATACCGGCGAAGTACTGGTAGCCGTCCTTCATCAGGTTGACGAAGCCGTAGAACCCGCGCGCGTTGCCGACCCGGGCGGCCGCCTCCATCGCGGCCGCCCGCGCGAGGTCGTCGAACCGCACAACGGGACGGTCCTCGATCAGCCCCTTGCGCTGCAACAGCGCCAGACGCTCGGCCGCTTTGTGGTCCTCCGGGACCTGGGCGTGGAGGCCGGTCGCAACGTCAAAGGTGGGCATCGTGGGCTCCAAAGCCGAAACGGGGGGACTAGGCGGACGGGACGAGCTGGGCGCGGTGCAGCGCGTGAGAGATCAGGGCGGTCAGGACGTTGCGCGAGGATGCCTTGTCACGTGCGTCGCAGAAGACGATGGGGACCGAGGAGCTCACGCCGAGAGCGGCCCGTACCTTCTGCTCGGTGCGCGGGCGCGCGCCGGGGAACTGGTTGAGGGCGACCAGGAACGGCAGCTGGCGGCTCTCGAAGAACTCGATGGCCGCGAAGCAGTCCGCCAACCGGCGGGTGTCGGCGAGGACGACCGCGCCGACGGCGCCCTTTGCGAGGTCGTCCCACATGAACCAGAAACGGTCCTGGCCGGGTGTGCCGAACATCAGCACCTGCACGTTGTGGGGCAGCTGCACCTCAAGGCCGCTGCGCAGCGTGATGCGGCCGAAGTCCATGGCCACGGTGGTGGTCGACTTCTGAGCGATGCCGGTCACGTTGTCGGTGCCGATCCCGGCCTCGGTGAGGGCTTCCTCCGTCCGCAGGGGCGTGATCTCGCTGACCGAACCGACGAGCGTCGTCTTGCCGACGCCGAACCCGCCCGACACGACGATCTTCAGCGAGAGCGTCAGGTCAGAGTCTCTGTAGCCCAGCAAGGACTTCTCCCAAGATCCGTGGGTCGGTGGCTGCGTCGCCGTAGTTGTCGGGCATCGCGTTTGTCAGGTAGCCGTCCACGATGAGGTCGGACAGCCAGATCTTGACGATCTGCAAGGGCTGGCTGAGCCTCGCCGCGATCTCCGCCACAGAGACCGCGCCGGCCTGGCACAGGGCGAACGCCTTCGCGTAGTGAGACTGCAAGGGGTCGGAGGGCAGGGAGGGCCTGGCTTTGACCAGGGACGCCCGGTCGAGCTCTTGCGAGGGAGTGACCCGCCCGCCGACTAGCGCGAAGGGCCGTACCGCCCCGAGGTCGTCGTCGAGCAGGCCATCGTCACCGGCCATCGCGCTACACCGTCGCGGCTGCTGCGGCCTGGTCGGAACGCGGTGCGACGGACAGGTAGCCGGGAACTTGGTTGACCAGCAGCGTCATCTCATACGAGACCTGCCCGATCTCCGCTTGGGTGTCGACGAGAACGGTCAGCAGCGCGCCCGTGCCGGCCGCCATGACGAAGAGGTGGCCCTCGTCGAGTTCGACGACCACCTGCCGCACGCCACCCGCGTTAGCCAGCAGAGGAGCGGCGCCCAGGGCCAGGGAGTGCAGCCCGCTGGCGATGGCGCTCAGCGTGTCGGCCGTTCCGTCCTCGTCGAAGTTGAGGCTCTTGACCTGTAGGCCGTCGCGGGAAGTCACCAGTGCGCTGATCGCGCCGTTCGTCCGCTTGACGAAGTCGGTCAGCAGCCAGCCCAGGTCATGCGAAGTCGTGGTTGCCACGGGGGCCCTCCAAGGAGTGTGGGGGATGGGTTGGTTCGGCTAATGGGGAGGTATCCAGCACGCCGTCCTGCTCGGCGCGGCGCCGCCCTTCGGCGATCTGGGACATCAGGCCCGCGCTGGGAGGAGCGGACGGTGCCGTAGACCTTCGGGCTTCCCGTGCGCTGTCTTGCAGGCCCGGCGCCAGGTAGGAACGTCTGCGGTCGCGTACCGGCAGCTCGTCGCCATCGCCGGACCCGTCCGGTACTTCGCTCGCACCGTGTTCGGGCAGCGGTGTCATGTGGCTGGCCGCCGAGCGGGTGGCGGGCTCCGCGTTGTGGGCCGTCACCGGTGGGGCGGCGGCCGGAGTCTCCCGGGGCCTGTCGGTGGTGCGGGTGTCTGCCGCGGCCGTCTCGGGGGCGGGGGCGTGTATCGGTGAGGGAGCCGGGCGGTCAGGCCGCGCAGCCGGTTCCTGCCGGTCCGGTGCCGTAGTGAAGAGACCGAACGGCACCCGCACCTCGGCCTGGTTGGAGCCGTAGAAGTTGCTCTGGAGCCGGACGTGGAGGCCGAGCCGGCGGGCGTACTCCGCCACCACCCACATCCCGATCCGTCCGTCCCGCAGGTAGTCACCGGACCGGTGCCGGGTTGGCTCGGACAGAAGACTGTTGAGCTGGGTCAGGGTCTCCTGCGGCATGAGCTTTCCGCGGTCGTCGATCTGGATGACCACTCCCGAGGCGGCCATTTCGACCCGGACCTGTACCTGCGTCTGGGGATCGGAGAAGTTGGCAGCGTTGTCGAGGAGTTCGGCCAGTAGATGGACGAGCCCGGTCGCCGCCCGCCCGTCGACTGTGCCGTCCACGGGGGAGACGAGCCGGACCCGTTCGTACTGCTCGATCTCGGAGATCGCGTGACTGATCACGTCGGACAGGAGCGTCGCTCTGCCCGAGCGCCGCGGAAGCGCACCGCCCGCCACCGTGAGGCTCTCCGCCAGGCGGCGCAGCCGGGTGACCTTGTGGTCCAGCCGGAAGAGCGGGCTGAGGACCTCGGGGTCCTCCATCTCCCGTTCCAGCGCGTCGAATTCCTTCAACGTATTATTGATCAGGGTCAGGATGCGCCGGGAAATGCTGAGGACAGCGGCCTTCTCCTGGCGGGCCGAGCTGTCGGTGAGGGCCGTCTGTACGCCGTGTACGAATTCGAGCAGCCCGCGTTCGAGCACCTCGAACGGATGCGGGGCAACGGGCTCCGTCGGCAGTTCGCGCACCTGGGGCTGCTCGCCGCGCTGTAGCTGGTCCATTGTCGTCTGAACGGCTTTGAGGCCGTCCGCCATCACGGACCGCAGACGGGTGATCCACTGGGACACGGCCCGGTGATCGGCCGCCTGCTGTTGTTTCAGGCTCTGAACGTCAGCCGCCCGCTGCTGTTCCACCGCTTCCACGCCCGCGACGCGGTCCCGGTGCACCACGTCAGCTGTCGTACCGGACATCCGCCAGGCCGCAACCAGGACCCCGGCACAGCCAGCGACGGCAGCAGCCCACACCAACAGCCGCGTTCCGGACCAAGAGGACCCGGTCCGCAGGAGGTACTCGGACAGGGCTATCAGCAGCAGCACGGCACACGGGGGGAGGACGGCGAGCTGCCCGAGCCGTGAGCGCAACCCCTCGGAGGTGTTCACCCTGCGCGCCCACGACTTGCCGTGCCGACGGCGCTCGGAGCGTGTGGAAGGCGGAGTATCAGACATCAAAACCTCGGGGACGTGGGCGCAGTCTGGTTGCACGGAATCGCGCGGGAGAAGGGCCACCGGGGCAGGCAGTCCGCTACGGGGGAACAACGGGCTCCCCGCCCCGGCGACCGGCTACAGGGGCGGCCGGACGGCGCGGGCGAAGGGCGGAGGCATCAACAGGCGGACCATGGCGGAATCTCCCTCTCAGATGAGTCGTCTTTGCGGGGTGAATCCCTCAGAATGGAAGGGAGTTGTCCCCGCACGTGACCAAGCCCGTTGCAGACCGCCTGGCGTGCCTGAGTCGCTTTTCTGCCTTGGTGTCCGGCTTGAGGAAAAACGAAGCCCGACCCGCACGGGAGGGGTTCTCCGACTTGGTCATAACCGCACCGTAGAGGGCGTACAACTGACGGTAGGCACACAGAGTGTGTGCATCGTCCGCCAGTCCCGGAGAACGCAGTTGGACACAAGGGCCATCGGTCGCCGCATCGCCTACTGGCGCGAGCGCCGTCGATACACGCAAGCCGAGTTCGGCCTCCTCATGAACGGCAAGAGCCGCCGTTGGGTTCAGTCCCTCGAATCCGGCCTGCGACAGGCTGACCCCCGCGTGTCTGTGCTGGAGGACGCCGCCCGTGTACTGCGCGTCGATCTGCTGGCCCTCCTCGCAGATGACCCCGTCGTCGAATGTGTGGACGCCGTCGAACTGGAGCGCATCCGGGCCGCTCTACAGAGCCATGACGTGATCACAGGCACAACCGATACCGATCCCGCCGAACCCTTGCCGGTTGACGTGCTGCACGCCCGAGTCCACTACGGCTGGACCGCCTTCCAGTCCTCCCACTTCGCCTCGCTCGGCCGTCTGGTCCCCGAGCTCCTCGTTGCCGCCACCCGGGCAGCCGCTCACCACCAGGGCGATGACCAACTCTCGGCCTTCCGGTCCCTGTCCATGGCGCTGCAACTCACCGAGGCCGCGAGCATCAAGTTCGGCGACCACTCCCTTGCCACGATCGCCGGACACCGCGCGGTGTCGGCCGCCGAACGGTCCGGCGACCCGGTCACCATGGCATCGGCATGCAGGCACCTGGCCGACGCGATGACCAACGACGGCCAGGCCCGCGCCGCCGCCGAGTTCGCCGTCACCGCCGCCGCCCGGCTTGAAGCCGACCTCAAGGGCAGAGGCGCCGAAGGCTTATCCACGCTCGGCATGCTGTACCTCAAGGGGGCCATGGCACGCGCTGTGGCGGCCGAGAAGGATGACCGTCGCGCCGCCCAGGAAGCGCGCGCTGTCCCCGAACTCCTCGATCAGGCCAAGGAATACGCCACCGAACTCGGAGGCGACGGAAACGCCCTCTTCACCGCGTACGGGCCGACCAACGTGAAGCTCTACAGAATCGCGGCGCACGTCCAGCTCTCCGAAGGCGCGGATGCCGTGGCCGTCGCCATGGACATTTCCGGAGATGCCCGCGCCGCACTCCCTCGCGAACGCCGCGCGCATTTCCTCGCTGACCTCGCACGCGCCTACACCCAGGCCGGACAGCGCGAGGATGCCGTCAACACCCTCCTGGACGCCGAAGAGGAGGCCAAGGAAGAAGTCCTGTGCCGCCCGAGGACCCGGCAACTCATCGAAGACCTCCGTCTGTTGGGGGCGGGCAGCGCGGACAGGCGGTTGCGAGCGCTCGCGGTTCGCTGTGGACTGCCCGAGTGACTCGAACCCTGTACCTGATCTCATGCGCAGCGCCGCCGGCCCGCCATGTCGCTACCGGAATCCGCGCTGCTCAGTCGGCCGGATGGGACGTCTGCCTCGTCCTGACGCCCTCCGCCTACCGGTGGGCGGAGGAGGACGGCGAGAACGAAATCGACGCGCTGCACAAGCTCACCGGCCACCCCGTGCGCTACCGCTACAAGCTCCCGTCGCAGAGCGACGTCCTCCCGGACCCCGACGCACTACTCGTTGCGCCGGCCACCCTCAACACGCTGACCAAGTGGGCCGACGGCCACGCCGACACGCTCGCCCTCGGGCTGGTGACCGAGGGCCTCGGCCTCCCCTTGCCCATCGTCGCCCTGCCCTACCTGAACAACGCCCAAGTCCAGCACCCCGCACTGTCCCGCGCCGTGTCCACGCTGCGCACGGCCGGGGTCACAGTCCTTCTTGACGATGGCACTCCCGACGGGCGCGGCTTCCGCCCGCACCGGCCGAAGCATGGGGACGTCACCGCATATCCCTGGCAACTTGCCCTCGACGCTCTCGCGCCGGCTTCCTGACCAGCCGTTGTCGCGCCCAGTCCGAGAACCCCGCCCAAGCGGGGCTCTCGGACTTCACCGATCGCGCGGCCGGTCTCAAACATCGGGGTTAGGAGGCAACGCGGAGCGTCAGTTCGCGAAGCAGGCGGCCGGTGGTAGTGATGTCGTATCGGCGCGCGTTATGGAGAGCCGCCTTGGCCAGGGCCTTGCGCCGGTGGAAGTCCCGGCCCATCTCGTCCAGGGCCACGGCCAGCGAGTTCGGGTCGCCAGGAGTATAGGGAACGCCAGCGCTCCCGAGGGTTTCCCTCACACCGGGAAGATCGGAGTAGAAAACCGGAAGGCCATGGGCTTGAGCCTCAATGAGGACGAGCCCGAAAGCCTCCAGACCCTTGGTCGTGAAGACCCAGGCGTCGAAGTCCGGCAGGCGGCGCCACAGTTCGGTACGGGGCAGGAACGGATAGAAATGAACCCGGTCCCAGAGTCCGAGTTCGATAGCCCGCTGTTCCAGATGTTTCCGCAGGATTCCTTCACCGATCACGGTCAGGCGGTGTGGCTGATCGGTTAAAGCCAGGGATTCGACTGCGGTGATCGTGGATTTGTTGTCGTCGAGACGCCCGGCATGTACCAGCGATAGCGGTCCGGTTCCGGTAGGCGGCTGATCGCGTACCCGGGTATCACTCAAAGGGATGCCCCACGGGATGACGGTGAGTCGGTCGGTGAACCGGCGGCCAGTGAGATGGTCGATACGGTCGGCGAGGGCAGAGGTCGGGGCGACGATCGCGGCGCTCGCAGCGGCAACCTCGTTCAGGCCCTCGCGTTCCGATGCGCTGCGCTCAGCCGCCATCACGTCCGGACCGTGGGCGATGGCGATGATCGGGATGCTGCCGGCGGTTCGGGTGAAGGCCAGGCTGAGCGCGAACCCGGGGTACTGGGCGTGAATGGCATCCGGCTGGATCTTCTCGACGAGCGCACCGACTTCACGCGTCAACTCGTCAACATAGAGGTTGAAGGCCGGGCCCTGGGGGCGCTTCGCCGTCGAGAGGGTGATCAGCTGATCAAACGCAGCCTTCCAGATCTGATCGACCGGTTCCCTGCCCAGGAATGCTGTACGGGTTTCAGGCATTGCGCCGTAGAGATCGTTAACGAGGATCATGCCTCCGGACGAAGGCGCGGCGGCGCGGTTGACGCCGGTGAGGATGTTCAGGAGCTTGGTGGTCATGCGGAAACTCCATTCGTCGACAACCCTCGGGTGGGAATCATCGGCCGCGTTCTAAATATCGCGCTGCCGGGGAGGGGCCCACCATGACGCCAGGTGCGGAGTGAAAACGGCCATGACCTCCTCGGCCGGATGCAGATAGCCCCTACTGTCTTGTTCTGCCCTCCATGCCCTGACTGACGATCGGGGGTAGACGGGATTGATTCCGATCTCTCCCTTGGGGAGGATTCCGTTGAATGGGGTGGGTATTCCCTCGCTGTTCCAGTAGTCCCATGCCTCAAGAGCCTTGGATTTCTCGAAGCAGTGGTACAACTGCCGGTAGCGGGCCATGTACCGGATCTCACGGAAGACCATTTGGCCGATCAGTCCGGGCGCGGCTTTCTGGATCGTACTGAGATCAGTGCCCTGGAAGGTGACCGATGCCGCATCCTGGGACGGGTGCAGCGCGGTCAGGGCGAACAAGTGGGAGAGCCTTTGCCGGACGTATTCGGCGACTCCCGGGCCGAGAGCCGGTTCTATGCCTTCGATGAGCTGGACGAGCCGGTGATGGCGCGGATTGAAACGGGCGAGGTCGAACAACTGGTCCATGCCGTTCACTGCGCCGAAGGCCATTCGTTTGTAGAGCCAGTTGTTCAGCTCTCCCGCCTGGGCGCAGGTCTTGGTCTCCGGAGTAGAGGAGTGGAGCATCAGGTATTCGGACAGAACCTCGAAGTAGAGGTAGCCGAGGAACGGCACGTGGGCTACGGCGTCGGACAACTGGTCGATGAACTCGGGTGCCGGAGTGGCATGGCCGGCGGCGTTGCGCAGGGCGACGTCGAGGAAGACGGCCGCGGCGCGCAGTCCGGCCAGCACGGTGCGGTCGAGCTGGTCGTTCTCGGCCGGGGTGAGGAAGCTCTGGTAGCGCTCGTAGGTACGCAGGTGGATGGCACCGAGGTGCAGGTAATCGACGCCCTTGGGCCGGATCGGAGCATCCGGGATGACCTCGAAGACCATGGGCGTAGTGGAGGGCTTCGTCCGCATCAGGTAGGCGCCGAGGTTGTGTGGGCGCAGACCCTCGCGCTGACTGGAGAGAGGCGAGCAGTACAGGGCCCCGACCAGGCATCCGGTGGAGACGTGCAGCTGTCCGCTGGTGCGGATGGCGTTGATGTCCTTGGTGGTGTGCAGCAGGTACATCGGCTTTCCGCTGACGAGCGCCGCGGTCATGGCGTTGTCTCGTATCAGCCAGCCGTTGGGGGTTGAGCGTTCCAGGTGGTCGCGCCAGTCGCTCTCGCTTTCGGCCAGCGAGGCAGGAATTTGACGCTGCGCGGGCACGGTGTAGTCCGTGTGAGCGCGGTCCCATTCGTCGCGCAAAGAGAACTCCCGGGGATGGAAGATTCGGCAGCGGGCCGGGGGGATTCCGAGAATCTAAAGGGTCTCGACGTTCGGTCCGGACAGGCGGTGTCGGCAGTCGAAGACGTAGGGCGCGTTCTTCTCGATCATCGCGAGGTCGAATCGTGCGTGGTCCATGAGGAGCACCACGGCATCAGCGGCCGCGATCTCCTCCGCGCTCGCGTCCACCAACGGCACGTTCAGCTTGGTGTCGTCGCCGTCCGGGATGTTGGGGTCGGCGCCGCGGACCTGGGCGCCGAGGCTGACCAGGAGTTCGGCGACACGTGCCGAGGGCGACTCGCGGAGGTCGGTGGCGTTGATCTTGTAGGTCAGGCCGAGCAGCAGAATCCGAGATCCGCTGACGGACATGCCGCGCTTGTCGAGCGCTTCCGTGAGACGCCGGACGACGTAGTCGGGCATGTTCCGGTTCACCTCAGAGGCGAGTTCCGCGAACCGGAAGGGGACCCCAAGGTCCTGCTGGGCCTTCCACGAGAGGAACATCGGGTCGACGGGCAGGCAGTGCCCGCCGACCCCCGGCCCCGGGGTGAACCGCGTGAAGCCGAAGGGCTTGGTCGCGGCCGCGTCGATCGCCTCCCAGACGTCCACGCCGAGGGCCGCGGCCAGCATCGCCAGCTCGTTGACCATGGAGATGTTGACGAACCGGAAGGTGTTCTCGATCAGCTTGGCCAGCTCGGCGACCTTCGTCCCGGACACCGGCACCGTGGTCCCGAAGATGCCGTCGTAGAAACCCTTGATCGTGTCGAGCGATTTGGCGTCGATCCCGGACACCAATTTCGGCGTCCCGTCGAACGACCACCTCTTCCTGTTCCCCGGAGCGATGCGCTCTGGACTGAACCCCGCCTGGAAGTCCCCGGCCTTGAGGCCCGAGGTCTGCTCCAGGATCGGCAGCAGCAGTTCCTCGGTGGTCCCGGGATACGTCGTGGACTCCAGGACCACCGCCGCGCCGGGGCGAAGGTGCGCGCCCAGCGTCCGGGCGCAGGACTCGATGTAGGTCAGGTCGGGCACACCGTCCCGCAGCGGAGTCGGCACGGCGATCACCGCTATGTCGAAGCCGGCCAGCGCGGCAGCGTCGGCCGTCGCGCAGTAGGCCCCGGAGTCCAGCACGGTGCGGAGCTGCGTGGAGGTCACGTCATCCACGTACGACTCAGCGCTGATGAGCCGCTTGATACGGTGCGGGTCCACGTCGTAGCCGACGACACGGTGGCCCACCTCGGCGGCGCGCACGGCCAGAGTCAGCCCCACGTAGCCCTGACCAGCGACAACGACATCCATGACAACTCCAACCTGAGTAAGGAACACACGGCTGTGCCCCTGGTTTCTGTGGTGATGCCGGTACACAATTCGGCCGCCACTCTCAGCGCCTCGGTGCGCTCCGTGCTCGCGCAGACCCACACGGACGTCGAGCTGCTGGTCACCGACGACGCGTCCACCGACGGCTCCATGGACCTGTTGCAGGACCTGGCCCGCCAGGACGAGCGCGTGCGCCCGCAGGCGGCGCCCGAGCAGGGCGGCGCGGCCAGGGCCCGCAACCTCGCCCTGGCGCGGGCGCGGGGGGAGTACGTGGCGTTCCTGGACAGCGACGACATGTGGCTGCCCCCCAAGCTGGAGCGGCAGCTCGCGTTCGCCGCCGGTGGCGATGCCCCACTGACGTTCACCTCTTACTACAAGGTCGATGGCGACTACACGGGGGAGGCTTGTGACTTCACGCCGAACGGGCGGGTGGTCGCGGCACGGGAGCGTGTGACGTACCGCGACATGCTGGTGCAGGACCACATCGGGGCCCTGACCGCCATGTACGACCGGACGGCGCTGGGCACACGGCTGATGCCGGACATGCCGAAGCGGCAGGACTACGCGCTGTGGTTGAGCATCATGAGGGACGGGCACCCCGCCCGGGGCCTGCAAGAACCGCTGGCGGTCTACAGAGCCGGCCGGGCAGGGTCGCTGTCCTCGAACAAGCTGGCGCTGGTGGAACACAACTGGCGGCTGTACCGAGAGCACGAACACCTCTCGGTGCCGCGGTCCGCGCTGGCGCTGTCCGGGTCGGTGTGGCACTCCTTGCGCAAGTCCCGGATCTAGATCTGCCTGCTGGACGGCCGTTTCCGGGCGGTGCCCGACCGGGCCCCGCTCCGTGACCGTGCCCCGTGCTCGGCGGCCGGAACCGGGGGCGGGACTCGGCGGGTCCCTGGTGCCGGGCCGTCTACGCGGCTGAGCCAGCGTCGGCCCTCGCACGCAGGAACAGCTGGAGGAGCAGCCGCCGGTCGGCGACCGGGACGGTGTCCTGACCGCTGTGGAGCGCTTCCCGGCCGTGCAGGAAGCGGCGCTGGTTCACGATGAGGTAGTCCCCGGGCTGGAGCATGAAGGAGATCTGCCCCCGGACGAGTTCCTCGGCGAGCTCCCTGGCCGCGGCGGCGTGCGCCTCGCCGAGCTCGGACCTCTTCAGCATCTTGGCGGTGAACCGGACGAACCCCTTGTCCGGGTCGGAGCTGTCCAGGATCGGGAACGGTTTGCACTCCTCGCCGACGCCGTGCAGGTCGAAGAAGGTCCCGTAGTGGTAGGCCGACTCGGCCAGCAGGGCACGACTGCTCTCCGGCAGCCGCGCCACCGCGGCGTGGGCGTCGGAGAGGATGCTGGGGCCGCCGCCGAGCGGGTCGGGGCGCACACACAGGAGCGTGGTGTAGTCCGGGGGCAGGGTCCCGTTCACCAGGTCCATGTGGAACGCGTTGTACCCGATGCCGGACGACTTCCCGGGGTCCTTGTCGACCTTGACCCCGATGTCCTTCCACAGGGGCCACCGCGGGAAGGGCGAGAAGGGGACCGCCACCTCAGCCGCGAAAGCCGTCGCCAGCCGCAGGAACCGGTCGTCGTCGATCCCCAGGGCCTTGGCGAGGTTCCCCAGGCGCAGCACGGCGTAGCCGCCGCTCTCCCCGGTCAGTACGTGGCGCAGCGTCGCGGCGGTCTCCTCGAACCGGGGGGCGGCCGTCAGCTCGCTCCGGTACTCCTCCATGGTGGACTGCGCCAGGAACGGGCCGTCCAGCTTCCACGTCGGGAGAGGAAGGCCGATCAGAGCGGCTTCGAGTTCGCTCGGGATGTCGATGATCACGCGGAGCTTTCCCTTCTTGGGGTGGGCGCACTGAGCGCGCGGGAGCGCGACGGCGCGTCGCTTTGTGAGCGGGAGGTGTCCGGATGTGCGTCAAATGCTTCCGGGGATGAACGAGTACAGCTCAACTGCCGTTCATGGAACAGGCGTTGGGGGTTGTCCCGGGGTTGTCCCGGGCGCGCACTCGCTACTCTCGGGGTAGCCGTCGATGATGGGGTTGATTCCGTGGACGAACCGATCCGGCATCCCCTCGCGTACGCGCGGTTTCTGCGCGGCTGGTCTCAAAGTGATCTGGTGGCCCGGATGCACAGGGCCGCGCGGATGCGCCCGCAGGGGCTGCGGTGCGGCGTGGACAAGGCCGCCGTCAGCCGGTGGGAGCACGGCCGGAAGAAGCCCGATGCCGAATCGCAGCTCCTCATCGCTGACGCGTTCGACGTGCCGGCCTCCGACCTTGAGCGCTATCCGTGGCCTCACTGGTTGCCCGGCCGCGAGGAGCCGGTGCCGCTCGGGTCGGCGTACACCGTCCACGCCCTTCGAGATGCACAGAGAGCCGTGATGGACCACGAACGCCGAACCTTCCTGACCTACAGTGCGCTCGCCCTGGCGGGGCTCGCCTCGCAGTGGGCCGCACTGGAACCCGACCGCCTCACAGCTGCTGCCGACGGCACCCACGTGGACGAGGAGCTGATGAGCTGGCTGGAGGAGACCGGCACGAAGCTGTCGGCACTGCCGACGGAGAAGCGTCAGCACATGATCAAGCTGACCGAAGCGCACCTGGACACGGTCACCGACCTGCTGGAGGGCGGCCAGTTCAGCGAACCGACGGGACACCGTCTGCATCTGCTGGCATCGTCGCTGGCAAGTACGTGCGGCTGGTACCGGTTCGACCAGGGCCAGCACTACGCCGCCGGGAAGCTGTGGAACGCAGCGCTGACCAACGCCCACACCGCCCGAGACCGGGATCAAGGGGCCGGGGTCCTGGCGGACTTCGCGTATCAGGCGATCTGGCTCGGAAAGCCGGAGACGGCCATCGAACCGCTGAGCCAGGCCCTCATCCACACCCGGCATCCCATGGCGCGGTCCACGCTCCATCTGCGCCGGGCCCGCGCACACGCGGCGATGGGAAACGCCGGCGCATGCCACCAGGATCTGAAGGCGGCCGAGGCGACGCTGCTGACCGATGCTCGCGACCCGGCGCCGTCCTGGTGCCGGTGGATGAGCACCGCAGATCTGGCCGTCGACTCCGGTCAGTGCATGCTCGATCTCGGCCGGACGCAGGAGGCGCAGGCTCGGATCGAAGAAGGGCTGTCGCTGCTGCCGCGCTCGCGGGACAAGACGAGGGGAGTGTTCCGCACGTACGAGGCGCGGTCCCTGCTTCAGGCCCGGGAGGTCGAACAGGCCCTCACAGTCTCCAACGAGTCGCTGGACGTGGCACAACGGATCGGCGCTGACCGATGCGTGAAGCTGGTGCGGGACCTGGGACCGGCGTTTCAGCCGTACAAGTCGGTCGACGGGGTGCCCGAGTTCCTGGAACGTCTGCGTTCGTGCTGAGCACGCTGGAGTGTCGGCCATGGCGTATGAGCCGGGGAGATTCCACACGGCCCGGGGGTTGAGAAACATCGACTTCACACGTTCGCCAGAGCGTTCGCCTGCATCCGCCGCACCCTTCAAATCAGCCGCCGGTCGGGAACTGACGAACAGTGAAGCCGTACGCATCGAGGGTCGGTAGCCTGCTGGAAGCCCGGCCCTGCTGCACGTGCTGAACGCAATCCGCACCTGCTGATCCTGGGGGACCCCGTGACACGGACACGCGAGCGCAACGGGCGGTTAGAAGCCCTCATCGACGCCTCCGGCACCACGCACGACGCACTGGCCCGACTGGTCAACCGCATCGGCGCCGAGGCCGGCGAGCCGCTCCGCTACGACCGCTCCGCCGTCGCCCACTGGATTGGCGGAGCCCACCCAAAAGGAGCCGTTCCTCACTACATCGCTGAAGCCTTCGCCCGCCAGCTCCACCGTGCCGTCACCGTCGCCGATCTCGGGTTCGGCGAGGCGCCCTTACCCGAGGGAAGGGCGGATACCGTGGAAGACGTCGCCGAGATCGGGAGGGCACACGTGGACAGGCGCCAGTTCAACCGCAGTGCCGCCTACTCCCTCGCAGCCCTCTCCTTACCGCACTGGGCCGAAATCGACGAGCGCGGCCAACTGGCCGCCACCCACCCCGGCAGCAGAATCGGCGACAGCGACGTCCAGGCCGTCATCGACATGAGCGACATGTTCTCCCAAGCTGACGACCGCTACGGCGGAGGACACGCCCGCGCCGCCGTTCACGCCTACATCGCCCACGACGTCACCGCCTTCCTCCGCTCGGACGCCTCCGAACCGGTCAGGCGCCGCATGCACGCCGCCGTCGCCGATCTCGTCTACCTTGCCGGATTCATGGCCTGGGACGATGAGGACCACATCCTCGCCCAACGCTGCTACCTCGCCGCCTCCCGGCTCGCCACCAGGGCCGACGACCCCCTCACCTACTGCCACGCACTGCGGGGCCTGAGCATCCAGGCCCTCCACCTGGGCCACCCGCACAACGCCCTCACCCTGGCCGAGACCGCGTACGACGCAGGCCGCGCCCACTCCCAGCCCCGCACCCGCGCCTTCCTGCTGGGGCAGATCGCCGCGGCGGCGGCCAGCGACGGCAACCGCCACCTCGCGCTCAGCCACCTCACCGAGACCGAACGACAGCTGGAGCGAGCGCTGTCCGGCCCCACGGCGTTCGGCTCGTACCACCGTGCCGCACTCGACTTCCAGCGCGGCCAGATCCTCACCTTCATCGGCGACCTCCGCGGCGCCGACCAGGCGTACAGCGCAAGCCTGCGCAACCGGCCCGAGGAGGAACGCCGCTCACGCGCCATGACCCTCGCCCCCCTGGCCGAGATACAGCTCCGCCAGGGCCACCTGGACAAGGCATGCGCGACCTGGCAGACCTTCTTCGACGAAGCCGTACAACTTCACTCAGGCCGAGTGCGCAAGGCCGCCGACCACGCTGGGCGACTCCTGCGGGTGCATCGCGATCACCCAGCGGCAGCGGCGACGCTCCGCCGCATTCACGACTACGCGGCCACGGCCTGAACCCCTGACCTTTCCGCTGGCCGGATGAACAACGGGCTGGGACCGCCGGGATGGGCGGTCCCAGCCCGTGTCAGCTCTTCGTCCGTGCGTCGGTTGACTTGCGGCGGTACTCCTCCCGCATCCGGTTCGTGATCCGGCGATTCCGGATGCGTCGCATCCACAGCGGTGTGAAGGCATCGCCGAGCGAAGTGGCGGGGTCTCTCGCGAACCGGAAGATCGAGAGCAGCACATACGCCAGGACCGCGGTGGTGATGACGAACTGGGCCCACTGCACGGCAGTCTCCTTCTCGGCTGGAGCGTCACCCGACGCTAGCGCGGCGCACTGACATCGAGGAGACCACGCTGGGCACGTAGGTAGAAGTGGGCAGCTCAGCCACAGAACGGCAACCCCCGACTTCGTGCAGGGAATCGCCGGCGAGCGGAGGTACCCAGCCGTTCGGCCGCCAGGCCGGGCGGCGGCACCCCCACCAGCATCAGCCACGCTTCCGTTTGTCTGTGACGTCACGGCGACCAGCCGCCCGAGACGCAGAGCCGATGATGCTCACTGACGGGCAGCAGATGACGACGGCGCCGCACGCGAAGCGATCCCGGCCCACGGTCACCCCTTTGGTGGTGTTCTGTCGTCCGAATACCCAGGCGGCTCCGGGCTCCAGTCGGGCAGTTGTGTCCCCGCGCCGGCCGGGCTGAGGAACGATGTCGCCGCGAGGAAACTGGCTGCGGTGCCGTCCCGGTCCTCACGGGCCTCCGCCAGGCGAGCGCGGACGGTCACGGCGGCTGCGATCAGGTCGTACGCGGGCACCGCCGACACGCTGATCTCTTCTACGGTGACGCCGCGCTTCGTGGCCAGGACTTCGAGGATGGCCCGGCGGTGGGCCCAGGCGGCTTGTGCCATCTGGTGTTCCGGACTCTCCTCACCGCTCAGCCGGGTCCGGCTCAGCAGCGCCCGGATCTGCAAGACGTCCTCACGGATGCGCTGGGCCAGCGCGCCGGGGGAGTCCGGGAGACGATCGCTGTCGCTCATGATGGTCAAGTACCTCCTTCTGCAGGGGACTCGGCGACGTCACCGGTAGGCCGGGGGAGGGACGGCTGCCATCTGCTCGACCCTGGACAGCAGCACCCGGCAGTCTTCCACCGCGTCGTGCGGCCCGCCGAGTTTCTGGGCCCGGTACCGGCCGCGCTTGACCGACCACAGCCCCTTCCACACGGCGTACGGCTCCATGGCGTCCTCCCACCTGCAGCGGTCCAGCCACTGGGCGGCGGGGGCATCCGCGCCGTGGTGACGCTTCAGTTCCCGCTCAAAAATTCCGCGGTCGAAGGGCATGTTGTAGGACAGGCATGTCCGTCCGGCCATCACCTCCGTGAGCTCCGGAAGCAGCTGGGCGAAGGTGGCCGCGCCAGCGACGCGTTCCGGGGTGATCTTGTGGAGGGCGACCGCCTTCGGGTCGATGTCCGCGAGCGGATTGACGTACTCGTTGAAGACCACCGTGCCGGCCCGGTCCGTCGCGGCGATCTGGACAGCCCACGCGTCGCCAAGGCCCGTCGTCTCCACATCGACGGAGAGAAGGGACGCATCGGCGAGCACCCGCCGGGCCCAGTCACGGACCTGGGACCGCTCGCGCGGCCAGGAGGCGGGCCTGCGCAGCGCCCGCACGGCGTCGTCGAGCGTGCCGTGCCGCTCGGCGGTGGCGCCCAACCGCCACACGTGAGTCCCGTCGCTGAGTTCGGAGTGCACCATGCCAAGGAACTGCCGGGCGGTGCTGTCGTCGTACACACCCCAGTCGGGGCGGTCCGTGTCTAAAGGCCGTACGAACTGGACCGGCCGCTCGTCGACCTCCAGGCTGAACAGGTCACCGAGTTCCGACGGATGGGCGAGGGTCACGGCTGTTCTCCCTCGTTGACCGGCCGACCGCTCTCGTCGACGATGGCGGACTGGCCGGGGATCCCTTCGTCGTCATCGACGGGCACCGTCACCTGGTCCCGGCCGCGCGTCTCCTCCGCGGCCGTGGAGCCCTCCGCCTTACGCAGCTTGCCTTGCGCGGCTCGGAGATCCTTCTCCAGCCGTTCGGCCCGGCGCTGTGCCGCCGCGCGGGCTCGCTCGCTCGCCTGTGCCGCCGCCGCCTGCTGGGCGCCGAACTCCCGGCTTTGGCGCAGCTCTTCGAGGAGACGGTTGCGGTCATCTTCGTGTTGCTGGTGCAGCTGTGTGGTCTGCCGAAGGTGCTCTTCGATGGCCTCGCGGCGGGCTGTCTTGGCCTCCTCCGCGAGTTCCTTCGAGGCGGCGGCCGCGGCCTTGTGCTCAGCCGTCTCGGCCCGAGCGGCGGCGATGCGCCCGGTCGCGTCCTCCTGGACCTCCCGCAGCTTCCCTTCGATCTCGTCGACCCGCTGTTGCGCGGCCGCACGGGCTTCGGCGACGGTCCTTTCCATCTCCGCCCGGTGTTCCTCCACCCGGGTCTCCGCCGCCGCCTTCTCCCGCTCGACCTTGCTGGCGGCTTCGTCGCGGGCTGCCTTGATCTCGTCGGCCGTCTCCGCGCGGACCTCTTCCACCGTGACGCGTGCGGCTTCTTCGGCGGCACGGGCCCGCTCGTCCGCCGCGGCGTGCGCGGCCGCGATCTCCTCGGCGGCGCGCACAGCGGTGGCCTGTTGTTCCCGAGAGGCGAGGACGGCAAGAGCGAACATCATGGCCGCTGTCGAGCGGTCCTGTTCGCTGGCCTGTTCCGCCTGTTCGCGCAGCTCATCCGCCTCAAGCACGGCGGCAGTGGCTTCGGCCACCCGCTCTTTGAGCTTCCGCTGGTTCTCCTCCGCCGCGAGACGGAGTTCATGCTCGTCGCCGTACTTCGCCTCCGCTTCGGCGACGGCGAGACGGGCCTTGTTCTGAGCGTTGGCGACCTGGAGGTTGGCCAGCTGCGGGTCACCGGCGGCCTGAACCGCCTGTAGGTGACCGGGTAGCACTTCGAGGAGCCGGGACAGCAGCACCGTCACCGATGTCTCGGTGGTCTGCGCCTCGGCGACGGCCGCCGTGTACGGCATCTCCGACAGGTCGTCCGGCACCACGACCGCAGCGGACGCGCCCTTGTCCTCGTACTTCTCGCGCCATCGCACCGCTTTGAGCGGGGTGTGGTCAGGGTCGTCGCAGTATTCCGACTTGCGGCCCGGGGTGCCCGGTTCCTTCTTCTTCACCGGGCGGGAGCACCCGCCCGGCCACTTGCACAGCTTCTCGGAAGTCGAGGAAGTCTCCGGGACTTCCGCGCCGGGCAGGTCGCTCATGGGGGTGATCTCTCCGTTCATGGGCCAGGTCAGGCGGTCTTGCGGGCGGTGGGCAGGGGCTGAACGGGACTTCTGCGTACGGAGGGACCTCACGGTCTCACGCCGCACGGATGTCCGGTCTCGTACGACCTGGCGAGCGTTCGGCTCGCCGGCCTGCGGCTCGCCAAATCCCTGATGCCTTCGGTCTCACACTTCGTCTCAACCCTTCTGGCGAATCTAGGGGCGCAGTGAACTTCTTCCAGCAGGGCACAGGACCGCGACCGGGTCCTGGCAAAGGCCGCTTCACACGTCCTCAAAGGTGCGCCAGCCGAACACGGCGGCGATGAGGACACCCAGCACGCCGCCGCCCGCATAGAACCAGAAGGCGCCCCCGGGAAGCTCGATGCCGAGCAGCCAGGCGACCATGGCTCCGGCAGCGATCCCAGCGAATCCGCCGGCGATGAGTACGGCAACGAACTTGCGGTACATGCGTGTTTCAAAGTCCATGGGCGGAGTATTCCTCTCCTGTCCGGGGGCCCGGGGTGCCCCATCGAGACGACGTTGCGGTTCGCCAGGCCGTCTGAGAAATCGCCACCGTCCTCGCCAGGTCGGGCGAGCCCGACAACGGACATCAGTGTGCCGCTATGACTCCGCACTGTAGTCGAATCCATTGCAAGATCGCAATGCAATGAAACGCAACGCAATGAAATGTAATGCAATGAAATTGATTAGGCACCGGGTCTGATCAGGCATCATTCGACACACGGCGATCTGGCATCGAGGTTTCGTTTCAAGGCAGGGGCCTACTGGATCCGAAGGGAAGGGCCGCAGATCGCGGCTCAGCGGATCGCCCCTCCCGGCCGCGCTGCCGCTGCTGGTCTCCTGTCGCGCGCCAGCGAGCGCGGTACCGGTCCACCGGCCGCGAGGGGGGCGGAGCGGAGAATCGCTCTCACAGAACCGTTAGGCGGTCGAAGTACCCGTCCGGGCGACGCCGAAGGCCCCTGCCGACGAGCTGATTTCCGATACCGTCTCCTTAGCGGAAATCAGAAAGGGCGCCGTGCGCATGACACTTCTGGACGCTGGAAGCCCGCGCACGCAACGACTCAGGGGGTGGGACCAAACGATGGAGTTCCCGCGGTGGTACACCGAAGGCGGCGGCGTGGCCGTCCGGCCTGACGGCGTCGACGACCCGGCCGACAGTCCGCTGTCCGGGATCATCCGGGTGCAGCTGCACGAGAAGTGCCCCGCCGGTTGCGGGATGACCTGGGTCACCGAGGCCCACGTCGAGGCCTGCGCGCCGTCGCCCCTGAGCGGCGATGCCCGCAAGGAACCCGGGAACTGACGGCGTCGTGGGAGAGGAGACCCGGATGCCGGACGGCACCGAGGACGCGTTCGAGGAAGTGCGGCGGCTGCTGGAGGCCGAGGCCGAGCGTCGTGGGGTCAGCGGGACCGAACTGCTCGACCAGCTCGCCCGCGAGGGCCGCCGCCCCGTCGTGGTCGACGTCGACCCGCAGGGCGACCTGTCCCAGTGGACCGCGGTCGTGGTCGACCGGGGCGGGGCGGCGAAGACCGTGTCCATCGAGCCCCTGCCGCTGACCGCCACGGCGTTCGGCGCTGGGACCGAGGGCGCTGTCATCCTGGGCGCGGTGGGCAGCGGGAAGACGAACGCCGCTGATCTGACCCGGGCCCGGCTTGAGGCGGAAGGCGTCCCCTTCGAGGAGACCGTACGCACCAACGAACACGGCGTCGAGTACGTCAAGTTCAGCGTCGAGCGGCCGGAGAGCGCCGCGTGACGGCGGCGGCCGGAGAGCGGATGGAGCCGGACGAGCTTGCGCAGGCCTTGAAGGAGACGGCGAAGGGCTGGCCGAACAAGGAGGCCGCCGTCGCCCTGCTGCTCGAACACGACTACTGGGTGGCGCGGATCGCGTACTCCCACCCGGGTCTCCGTCGCACCGACCCCGAGACGGGCCGGGTGGTCGACCTGGACTGGAAGGCCCTCGCGGCGGGCGTCGCCACGGGCACGCTGACCGGTTCGACGAGCCAGGAAGCGGTGCTGTCCGTCGCCCTCTCGCTGGTCGTGCCGGGCTTCCTGCTCGACCTGCAGCGCGCCGTGACCAGTCTGGGCGCGTTCCACGTCGCGGCCGTCCTGCGGGCGGTCGCGACCGCCGGCGGCTACCCCGAGCTGGGCCCCAAGGACCCGGAATCCGACCCGGACGACATCGGGCCCGGAGGCCAGGAGGCGAGCCTGTTCGCGCTCGACTACGAGCCTCCCCCCTGGTACGGCGAGCTGTCCGAGGGCCGGGATGCGTGACCAACAGCCCCCCGCCGAGGGGCATTTCGAGGGACAGGGCACACAGGCTGAGGACGGCTCCCGGCGGCACGCGGCGGGTCTCCCCCGGACGGAGGTTTCCGCGTGACCAGTGACCAGGAGTGGGCCGAGACGTGGCAGGCGGTTGGCCGCCTGCAGCTGGCTCAGTGCCGCCGCCTGCAGGAGCTGATGGAGGAGGGCATCACCGCCGGGCTGCCCGTCATCGAGTGGACGGTGCAGGGGATGGGCGCTCTGCTCGGACGGCCTCACCATCCCGACCCCCGCACCCGCAGGGCGGAGTTCGACGCGTGGGCGGACCACTTGGGAGCCGAACGCCTGCCGCAGGCCGGGCTTGGGTCCGGCAGCGTCCGGCTCCGCGCCGTGGTGAACCCACAGGGGCACGAGATCCCCGATGCCGTACTGCTGGCCGACATCCACGACGCGGGCCAGCCGTTCCCCGGGGACCAGGTGATGAGGCTCCGCTTCGACGATGTGGAGCAGCTGCTCGGTGCCAGGCAACCGGTGACCGGCGGTCCCGCCGCCGTGGCGGCCGCGGTCGATCCCCGCGTTCTTGGAGGCGGGGCACAGCCCGTTCGCCGCCGCGACATCGAGGAGCGGTTGCGCACCCTGCGGGCCGCCGACCCGGACAGCACGGAAGGCACGGACAAGTGAGCCAGACGTACGGGCAGCCCCGCACCCAGGACTGGGGGCCGGAGGCCGAGGCCGTGAAGAAGAAGGTCGCGGCGGCCCTCCGGAACGGCCGCGGATTCGCCGTGCTGAGGGTTGAGGAGCTGCTGCTGGGCCCCGAGGAGGAGTTCGCGTTCCTCGGTGACGAGCACGAGCAGTTCGAGGTGCGGGTCGCCCTGTCCTACCGCGCCGGCCGGATGGGCGTCGAGTTCTACCCTCCCCGTCTCCCGTCGAGCCCCGGCGACTCGGTCCTGGTCTACAAGGCGACGCCTCCGGGCGGTGAGTCCTCCCCCGTCGTCGCGCTGCTGGAGGCGATCGGCCGCATGCAGTCGGCGACCGGGAGCACGGAGAACGGGCAGGCGGTAACGGCCGTCGCCGAGGCGGCCCGCGCTCTGCTGCCGGCCCGCCGCACCACCAAGAAGTAGCCGTACGACCCGCGCGCCGCCGACGGCCGCCGACGACGCCCACCGCGAACGGGAGGACCCGCCATGACCAGCACTGACATCGTCCCCGTCGGGCCCCGCCCTGCCGTGCGGCGGGTGGAGACGGTCACCACCCGCACCGGCATGCGCCTGTCGGCGTCCGCCGCCCGCTGGTTCGAGTCGTCCGTCCCCAAGTCCAGCCGGGATGCGCGGGCCTGGCGCTGGCAGGAGTACGCGCAGTGGTGCAGCGACGTCGACTGGCACACCGCTGAGCGGGGCGCCGTGGCGTCGTTCCTCGCGGCCCTCGCGGACCGGGGGCACCCGGTGAAGACGCTCCAGGCGATGGCGGGCACCCTGCGAGGGATGCGGGCCCTGGACGGATCGCCGCTGGACGCAGAAGAGTTGAAGGCGATCGAGGGCGTCATCCGGGGCCGGGCCAAGCACGAGGCGAAGGGCGCCGCGGGCGTCAGGCCCGGTCCGCTGAAGGCCGACGGGGTGACCCCGGAGGACCTGCGGCGGATGGTCCGCAAGCTGGACCTCAGCACGCCGCGCGGGGCCCGCGACGCGGTCACGCTGCTGCTGGACTGGTGGATGGCCGGGCGGTGCAGCGAGCCCGCCGCCCTCAACCTCAACGACGTGCGGATCCTCACCGTGGAACTGGTCGACGACGAGACCGGAGAGATCCACGACGTGCCCGCCCTGGAAGTCGAGATCCGGCAGTCCAAGGCCGACCAGGACGCCGAGGGTGAGACCGTGCGCATCCTGGCCCCCCTGGACGCCCCCGATCTGTGCCCCATCACCGCCCTGCGGCGCTGGTTCGACGTCCTCGCCGACGCGGGCCAGCTCACCGACGGGCCTCTTCTGCGGCGCATCGACCGGCACGGCAACATCGGCGCCGACGCCGCCGGCCGCCGCAACGACAGCGCGGACCGGCAGGGCGGCATCACCGCCCGGACCGTACGGACCATCATCAAGACCGCCGCCCGCGCGGCCGGGCTGATCAAGGCGGAGCACGAACAGGAAGTCGCGGAGGTCTGGGCGACCCGCAAGGAAGCGGTCGCCGCGGCGGCGGCCGCCGAGACCGACACCGAGGCGAGCGGCATCCTCGCCGGATGGCGGCAGGCCCTGCGCAAGGCCCTGCAGCAGGGGCGCCGCATCACCGGGCACAGCATGCGGCGCGGCTTCATCCAGGCCGCCCTGCGCAGTAAGAAACCGCCCCACCAGGTCGCGGCCCACTCCCGTCACGCGCCGAAGAGCAGGGCGTTCTGGGAGTATGTGGACCGCACGCCGGACTGGTCCCAGAGCCCCACCATGCACCTGCGGCTCGTGGCCTAGTGCCCGTCGACGGTCCACGGCTCTCAGAACGGAGGGTCGTTTGAACCGGGCAGGACGATGTCAACGGTGTGCACGTGGTAGGCGGGACAGAGGTCGTCCGGCTCTGGGTGCGCAACCGTGGGGTCCGGCCAGCCGTCGAGCACCGTGTTGGTGATCTGGCGGCCGTGCAGGAGCGGGCCGGCCCAGGAGCGGAGTTCCGTCTCGCTGAGATCGGCCGGACCCGGGCGTTCACCGACAGGGAAGCCCTCCGAAGAGGTGAGCCGCCACATCGCTGGGGCGCCGAACATGCTCGGCCACCACTGCATCTCGTGGGTCGGCGGGCATGTCTCGTCCGGATGCCATCCGGCGGAGATGCGCACGGTGCGTTCCCTGGCTTCCAGCCACGTTGCAACCGATGCATCGGCCGCCGCTTGGAGGCTGGCCGCGAGGTCGGGATCCTCCGCGGCGAACTGGGGCAGCCGGACGGCCAGCCATGCGTGACGCTGCTGGAAGGCCGCCACGTCGAAGTCGTCCAAGCGCTGGCCCCGTACGGCGCGGCTGATCAACTCGGCGGACTCCGCGTCGAGTTCCGCCATGGCACGCAGAGCCTCACCGCTCGTCCGGGGCTCCGGTCGGCTCCGGTCCTGCAGCAGGATTGTGGTCTCGTCGCGGACCCCGTTGTCGATCTCGCCGGTCGTACTGTCCGTCACCGTGTGTCTCTCCGCTTCCGTGTCCGGCTCCAGGGTGGCACGGGGCACCGCCCCGTGCGCCGAACTCCGGCCAACCGACTACCGGAAGGTGCCCCGGTCCGTTCAACGATCGAGTCGGCCCCCAGGTGTCGCCCTTCCATGTGTGCGAGGCGTGAGGGCAGGGGCCTGGCGCGCGATTTCCCGGAAATGTTCCCCGCCCCCGAGAATGCCCCCCGTGGACTCAACGACGTTGCTCGGTCTCGCCGGCATCGGCGGAACGCTTCTCGGCGCGGTCGTCGGCGCGGCTGGCACGCTGGGCTCGGCCCGGATCACCAGCCGGACACAGACGAACACGGAGGAGCAGAAGGCCCGTCGGCAGGCGTACAGCGCGTGCGCGACGACCCTTCTCGCCCGGCGGGACGCCGCCGCCGCGCTGTTGGACGTGTTCAAGGGCGACGACTTCGACCAGGCCGCCGTGCAGGCACGGCTCCAAGAGGTCGAGGGGCAGCGTGACGCGGTCGCGCGAGCCGTCGGCGCCGTGGCGGTCGAGGGCCCGTACGACGTCGCCAACGACGCCGAGTACGCCGCGAAGGCGATCGAGCTTCTGTCCGGACGGATCCGCGACTGGGCTGCGGAAGTCGCTGACGGACGCGACCGCGACGAACTGCTCCAGAGCCAGCTGCAGTTCGCCCACCGGGACCAGGCCGACATGGAGCAGATGCTCGACACCTTCACCGCCGGGTGCCGCAAGGTGCTCCGCCCCACGGAGCGGGACCGGCCGACACGTCGGAGGCTGCTGCGACGCCGCTGAGCGGACCTGGCGCCCCCGAACGGCGCGGGCGGCACGCGGCGGGACTGCCGGGGCGGCGAGGCGATCAGGAGCGGGTCAGCGGCGAGCACTCCGACGCCATGGCGAGCAGGAGTTCCCGCAGGACATCGAAGCCGACCTGAGGAGCGTCCTCCAGTTCGCGGATCGCCGCGGTCTTGCCGTCGCGGTCGTGGCGCTGGACGGCGTTGAGGTACCGGGCGAGCGTGCCGTAGAGAGAGGCGGGGGCGGGCATCTCGGGGTTGGCCGGCACCGGGACGCCGAGCGCGGCTGACTCGCCGTACCCCCGGCGGACCCGCTCCACCGCCGCGGCGGCCGCGGCCGGAGAAAGGGCCTTGTCCGGCTGGGGTTTGCCGAAGACGTCACGCACCGTGGCCGGGGCGTGGTCGGCGATCTCCTCCGCCCAGAACGTCATGGCGTCAGCGATCCCACCGGCCCCGAACCGGGCGACCAGCCCTCCGCCGATCCGGCTGGCTGTGCGGTGGTCCCCCTCGGCCGTGCTCCGCAGCATGGCGGCGGCGAGTGCCCGCACCGCCCGCTGGTCGTCAGTGGTCAGCTCCATAATGGCCCCTCCGCGTCTGCACCGTACGGGAACGCTACCGGGACACCACACGGTGCAGAACGCCAGGACGGCACGGCTTCAGACCGGGCCGACAACGAGTGAGGGGACCATGGTCAATTTCCTGCGCCGGAGGGCAGCCCAGCGGCTATTGGGCGATCTCCACGCCGCCGGATACGAAGACCTGGACGTCGACGATGTTCTTCAGCACTTCGACATCGCGACGGACTGGAAGCTGGGCAATGTCTCGCTCCTCGAACTCGGCGCCCGCACCAGGTGGGGCTCCAAGGGGGACCACACGGTGAACGCCGCCAGGGCCTTCCAGGACGCGAAATACGAACTCGGGGCCGCCATGGTGCAGGACTACCGGGCGGGCAAGAGCGAGGAGGAGATCGTCAAGCAAGCCGCCTTCACCCTGTCCGAAGCCGACGGCCGCACACTGTTGCACTCCTCCCGGCTCATGCACGACGCCCTGGACGCATTGGGGCCGTGGATGCGTGAGCCGGACGGTCCGATCGTGCTCTTCCCCCACGGGACGCGGGCGGCGACGATTTCCGCCGGGTGGGTCAACGACGAGGACGAGGCCGCGCGCCGGCGGTTGCTCAGCGGCCTGGACGAGGCTCTGCGGGCCGCCGGAGTCGGATGCCGCGACCGGGAGACGAAGCGACCGCTGAACGCGGAGGACCTGATCTCGGACGAGCGGACGTTCCCCGAGCTCTACTTTCTCGACGCCCCCGACCTGGTGGAGTCCGTCCCGATCTGACGCGTGGCCAGTTCGCGCCGCCCGCAACCATGCGCTCCTGCCGTACCCATGAGCTGACCAGTAGCGTTGTCCCGTACGACCGGCGCGATGGGCGCGACGGGATGAACGAGGACGGGGCACTGGGTGAACGATGCCGAGGACCTGCGGATCGCGGTCTACCGCGCGCTGCAGCTGGCCGGGCTTCCTTTGAGTGATCTCCCGGCGTCCGCCGGGGACGCCGGACAGGAGATCGGTGGTGTCGATGTCGTCGACTCCCCAGAGCTGGGTGCGGTCATCGTGGGGTGGGCCTGCAGCGAGGAGCTGATCAAGCAGGCGGCGGCGGCGCTCGACCAGGGCGATCAAGGACACTCGGCTGTTCAGCTGCAGGACGAGACCGAAGCCGCGATGGCCGCCGCCCTCGCCAGGGTCCTGCAGCGGCGTGGCTTCACCACCCGGCCCCGGGATGACGTCCCCGGGAGCCATCAGCTGATCGTGACGAAAGACCCTGACGAAAAGCCGGATGAGGCGACCTCCTGAAGCCAAGCTCAATTTCGGGATCCTGGGTGCGCGGGGCGGTCGGACGTCACACCACCGCGTCCATCACGCCGGCCGCCGTCCGGAGCCCCGTCACCACGGCGGCCCAGTCGTCTGCAGCGAGGGTGTCTCGCCACTCGTGACCACCGGTCCAGTTCACGCCGCCGGACTCCACGATTTCCCCGATCTCTGCTGCGATCACCGCAGCTGGAGGTTCGTACTCCTCGCCCCCGCGATACTTGAGGCTGGTGCCGAGCACACCGTCCGAGTAGGACCAGCCGAAATACGACGTCCACACCACCCGGTGCCGGGGCGCTTCCTCAGAGGCCCGAGGGAGCCAGACTCGAACCTCTGCCCTATCCACCTCCAAGGCACTGGAGTGGTCCGCCTCCTCGATCTGAAGGCCGAGCCCGGAGAGTTCCGCGACGACGGCCCGTTCGTACTCACCCACCGCGTCACGCATGCGCATGACGCGCTCGATGACCGTCGCGACGGAATTCTCCGCGTGCACCGGGTCGACCAACTCGCTGAGCAGATCGTGTTTCTCCCCGAGGCCATCCGGTGCCCGCCACACGCACGTCTGGCGGTGCTCGCGCCCCTCGGCGCGGCCGCAGCCCGTACACCGCATCGCGTACTCGTCGACGTCGCGTTCTGCAGCTTCGTCTTCTTCCCGGAGTCGCGCGAGTTCGGCGGCGGCCTCTTCCTCAGCGGCAGCAGCGGCCTCTTCCGCCCACCGGCGAGTTCGGGCTTCGTGCTTGCGCCGATTGTCCTCGATCCGTTCGCCAGGGGCGGCGAACCGGAATACGAGGCCCTGCTTGCCCGTCTTCCAGTTCACCTTGTAGTGGTCGAGCGGGATGAACCCCCATGTGATCGCGTTACACGGGAACGCGCTCTCGGTTTCGGCGTCGTAGTTCTCCCAGTACCGGCCGATGCAGTCGCTGAACGCGAACTCCGGTCGTACGTCATCGCGTTCGAGGGCGATGAAGTCGGCCGGGGACTGGATGTAGCCGCAGGCCCGGCAGACGACACGCCACTGCCTCCAGTCGTCGGTGTCGAACAGTCGGCGGCCGAGAGTCCGCCAGTAGTCCTCATCGAGGACCGCCCCGGCGCGCGGCACCTGAACGCGGATCTCGGCGCGAGCCTCGGTGTAACTCAGGTTGTTGCCGGATTCCCGCTTGCGGCGGCTCGCGGCACGTCGGACCTTCCGGTTGCGCTTCGGCACAGTGTCTCTCCCCTGCAGGCCCCATGCCCCCGCTGCGGAGTTGTTCACGCGTGACGAGGCGGCTGAGCCGCCTGGGTCAGAGACTCCACCCCGAAGGGTCCTTGCGATCCGTACGGCCGGGACGGCATGGGCGTCGAGCAGCCGCGAACCAGGCGGGGCGGGTCCGCCAACGGCGGACTCTACGGGACGCAGCGGGCGCGGCTGAAGGACCGTCATCCGTTCGTGGTGACGTCCGTGTTGAAGGTTGACGAGCGCGGCCGCGGTCATCTATCCGGGCGAACTATCACCGACCCGGGCATTCCATGCGAGGCGCGAGGGACGCGCGAGAAAAAAAGTGCTCCGACACGCGTGATTCGTGATGCACGGAAGGGGTCGGAGATGGCAGGATACGGATCATGGCCGGGACTGGGAACAAGCGGATGCTCACCAACCGTGAGTCGAGCTATGACCCTGCTTCCGGCGAAAACTGGAGGATCACGGTCAACCTGCCGCCCGTCGTGGCGGAGGCGCTGATCCCCAAGCTGCGTGAGATTCACCCCCGCCTTGCTGCCGCCGGCCTCATCGGCGCTGTCGTCGAGCACCTGGTGCTCAGAGGCGACCAGCCGCTGGATTGGAAGAGCGCAGCGGCCATGGTGAAGAAGGAGATCGAGGGCGTGACGCAGGCGCCCGACACGGCAGAAGACGCACCCCTCCCTCGGGGTAGTCGCCATGGGGGCATATCGACGTAACTGATACACGCCCCGGGGACTGACCCGCGGGGCCATACGAAAACTGAATCCGAGGCACTGTCAGCGATCAGGTTGGTCGCCAGGGAGCTGACCAGGGCCTCTTCCCATCGACGTCGGCGGTACCGCCCGATGCGGGCTTTGTGCTGCCTGATGTCGTTCAGTTCTGGAGACCATCATAGCCACAGGTCCCCGGGCCGGCACCTCCTTGCCTGAAAACGGTGTGTCCCGCACACCGTTCGCGGGCGTACCCACAGCCGGACCCATTCCGCACCAGACGGCGGTCACCGAGCCGCTGTTCACTCTCAACACCCCGCCCCAGAAGACGAAGAGTCCGAAGGGCGCGGACATCAGCAGCGCGGAGGAACGCGCCCGCGTTGCCGCCCTCCTCCTTGACGATCTGCTGTTCGCGGCCCCGGTCTTCTGCATCGACAGCGGAAACTCGAAGGTCGTCACCGACCGGCCCCTGAAGTTTCTGAGCGAGGCCGCTGATCTCGTCCGCAGCGGCAAGGCCGCGTCGTACGTCGCGACGCTCCGGGAGAGCGCCGTTGCCGTCGACATCGACGGTGACGAGGAGGACTGGAGCACGAGCGCTCTGGAACACCTGACGCACCACGCCGAAGAACTCGGGGGTTGGTACCTGACCCGCCGCTCCGGCGGCGGTGCAGGCCGGTGGCACCTGATCGCGTGCTTCCGCAGCCAGGCCGCGCGGGACGCCTTCAAGGCCATCGTGGACACCGTCCGGGCCCACTGGGGCGCGACCGCCCGACAGATCGACTGGCGCCGCACGCTGCGGCCGCTGTCGGCACCCCACCGCAAGACCGGCAGGGTTGAACTCCCTGAGTTCGTCGAGGGAGCCGCGAACACTCTGCCGTCATGGGCCATGAACATGCCCCGATACACGCCGCGTCCGGCCACTCTCCGGAAGGAGACCCCGGTAACTCCGTGGCACCGGAGCCTTTCCACCATTCCCTCAGGAGAGTTCTGGGAGCGGCTTCGTAACCCCGGCGTCGAATACTACGTAGACCGCTCACTGAGCGAGCTTCTTTCCACGGCCCGACTCGTTATCGCGGGATTCGACGACGAGGCCGCCTGGAAGGTCGTCCAGGATCCGCACCACCGAGGTTTCGCACGTTCCCGTCAGCGCGGTCACCGATGGTGGGTGAAGTTCTGCTGGAACGAGGCCGTCGAGTACGTCGACAGCCAGCGTGGCAGTCACACGGGGAAGTCGCCGGCGGAGCGGTGGAAGCGTGTCACGGGCCCGCTTCTGGCAGGCGTCCGGAAACTCCACTGGGGGAGCTGGACCCCGGCAACTCGGCACAGCGGAGAACGCGTACTCGCGGCCATCGGGGACCGCATGGCCCGGCAGGGACTCGGCTGCCGCCCGCTGCCTCAGCGTGATCTGGAGAACGACACCGGGCAGTCCCGGAACACCATCTCCAAGGCACTGCGGCAGTTCGTCAAGGACGGCGTGCTGGTGAAGACCCGCACGTACCACCAGAGCATGGGCACGAAGGCGTCGGACGAGTACAGCCTGAACCTGCTGGCCCTGGACTTCCGTGCTGAAAAAACTGAGCCACCTTGTAGTCACACCCCCGCCCCCCGCAGCCGCTCCTGGTTCAGCCTCGCTACAACCCTGGCCCTCCACCCCGGCCCCCTCACGGTCACCCAGCTGTTCCACCTGACCGGCTACACCCCCACCCCCCAGCCCACCCGTAGCCAGCTGGAGAACGTCTCCACCGGCCTGGCAGCGCTGAAGAAGCTGCGGGTGGCCAAGGAGACGAAGAAGGGCTGGGAGCTGACCGGCCAGGCCGCGAGGGAAGTGCGGTCGATGAAGCAGCGGAAGGCCACCACAGCGGCCCGGATCGAGCGGGAGAGGAGGGCGTTCAAGGGGGTGTGGGAGGAGACCAGGAGGAGTCTGCAGAAGCGTTGGGAGGAGCAGAAGGAGAAGGCCCTGCAGAAGCGTGCAGCGGCCGACCAGAACCGTCGCGAGGAGTGGTGGGCGAGCCTCACGGCAGAGGAGCGCAAGAGCCGCCGGGATGACTGGAAGGCGCGTTTCCGAGAGCTGACGCCGGCCCAGCAGAAGGCACGCGTGGCCGAGTTGAGGGAGCGCCGGTACATGGCGCGGTGGGGAGCCGCCGCCTAGACGAGTAGCCAGCGACCGGCCCGGAGTTCGGGCGGTGGGAACCCTGCTTGGAAACTGAGAGTTTGCCAGCAGGGTATAAAACCATGTGTAAAACAAGGTGTGACAGAGGGTCCAACCACCACCTGCTCTGACCTGCCCTTTTCCACGTGCTGCACCGAGACCACCCACTCCCATCGTCCCTCAGGAAGTGGGTGGTCTCGGTGCAGCACGTGGGTTCAGGTCAGAGCAGGTGGTGGTTGGACAGGTTGAGTGTGGAGTAGAGGAAGAAGGAAAGAGGAGAGAGGAAGAGAGAGGAACTAAGGGAAAGAAAAAGATGAAAGACAAAGACAAAGACAAAAGAGAAAGAAAAGGACAAAGAGAAAGGAGAAAGATTTTTATGGTGGGTGGGTGGGGGTGGAGGTTGAGTGTGAGGAGCGGGTGCTGGGTGGTGAGTTGGAGAGAGGTGGGCGTGGAGTGCGAAGTGAAGGTCGGAGCGGGCCGGGCGGGGACGACGCCGGACGGGCTTCGGTGGCGGGTCGTATCGGGTTGTCGTGCCTGGGGGTCCACGGGGTTTGTGCGAGCGAGTTGAGAGCCTGCTCTGTCTGGAGAGGTCGTGATGCAACGTGGCCACCCACTCCGAGTTCCATGTCTTGCGGCGGTTTCCCTCTCCTCTGCGGTGCTTCGCGCGCCGGGAGGAGTTGGGATCGCAGTGTGGCTGGTGAAGTCGGTGAGTTGGAGGGAAACGGGGGCTGGGGTTACTGATGTGGGCGCCCGTTGGGCGGCGTTTGGTGGTCCGGCGGCGTTCACCTGGTGCCAGGCGTCGGCCCCTGGGGGGCCTTTGGCCTGGCACCAGGGCGCCGGACCGTGGTCGACCCCTGGCGGGGTCGGCTGCTTTGATCAGGTGGTGGCCTCCTTCGTCGGCCACCACGGCAGGGCCCTCGTTCCTCGGTCCCTGCGGGCGGAGGCGGTAGGACATGGGCGCAAGAGATGCGCCGTGTGCGGCCAGACGGCCGGAGCCGAGTTTCCTAGGAGATGGTGTCGAGTGGAGGTAGTAGTCCGTGAGGTGAGGGTGCCGAGTGGGAAGAACTGGCGCCTTACGGAGCGAGATACGGAACTGCTGAGGTGGGTTGCCAGATGGTACGGAGTGACCGCAGAGCAGGTCACTCGGGAGTTCACCAAGAGCGGACTGCTGCCCTCGCGTCAGGTTGTCTATCGAAGGCTCCGTGCCTTGACTGCGATGGGACTGCTGGAGTCGGGTCAGCTCGCCGGCCGTCGAGCAATGGTGTTCTGGGTGACGCGGGCCGGGATGGAACTGACGAACGCGCCGGGCAATGCCAGCACGCCGAACATCAAGGAGTATCACCACGACCTCTCGGTGGTGGACCTTGCCCAGCACATTCGCGTGGTTCGACCGGACGACCTTTTGGTGACCGAGCGAGAGATCCGGGCCAGGGACACGCCGAACCAATACGAGAACAACGAGCCGACGTACTCGGTAACCACGGGTGAGAGCGAGCGCGGTCGGCGATACCCGGACCTGGTGGGTGTCCGGCCGGACGGAACTGTTTGGGCCCACGAACTTGAGCGGACGAGGAAACCGAGGCCGCGGCTGGTTCGGAACATGCTGCTGTACGTCAACGCCGAACACATCAGCTACGCCATGTACTGGGCCTTCCCTGATCTCTTGAAGAACGTGGAGATGGCCGCTGAGGAAGCGAACAGTGCGTCGGTGGAACTGGGACGAGGAAAGAAGATCGCGGTCCGAGTCTGGAACGCGGAGGAACGGGGAGACGAGTGAGTACGCAAAGCCGCCAGCGAACACGCGGCGACGTCGCGGGCAGACCGGCGACACAGTGGCAGGGATCTCAGCCGCTCAACCCGAACTCGGGTGAGGCCGTAGCACGAACCGCAGGTGCCATTCTGGCGATCTCGAATCCGGTAGCGGCCGTGCTCGTGCTCATACTGGTTGCCGCCGGCCGACGCTTTTCGAGAAAGGTCCGGCTGTGGGTGTGCTGGGGCGGCTGGGCGTCCGTCGTGATCGGCGCCCTGGTCGGCTTCTTCCGGTGGTACCTGACGCCGTACCGGGAACTGGGGAAGGCGGTGTGGAACTCGCCCGACCGAGCCTCCCTGGCACAACTCGTTCAGGAGAACTGGCAGAGCTGGGTCGGCGGCCAGCTCCCGTTCAGCGTGACCGTGGCCGCGGGCGTCGGCGGGGCATGGCTGATCCGCCGTGCGCGGTTCCAAGCCGATTGGCGGTCTGTGCAGACCGTGGTCCCGCAGAAGAAGATCGACGCGAAGCTGCAGGAACTCGCGCAGAACGATGACCGGGAACCCGCCCGGGTACTGGACGACCTGAGAGTTCGGCTCGGGGTGGACAAGCACACCGGTGAGGCGTGCGAGATTCCCGGCCGTGCCATGCAGCGGCACGGGTTCATTCCCGGAGCGTCTGGCTACGGCAAGTCCCGCACGATCGAGCAGCTGGTGTACGAGCTGGTCGTCAGCAGGCACGCGCGCCCCCTGAACATCGGGTTCCTGTTCGCCGACATGAAGGCGGACCCGATGCTGGTCGAGGCCATGGCCGGGGGCGCCCATCACGCGGGCCGCCGCTTCAAACTCGTCACGGTCACCGGAGCGGGTACGACGTACAACCCGATCCGGCACGGGTCCGCAGAACAGATCCGAAGCCGGATTGTCGAGTGCCTGGACCAGGTGGCCGGCGGAGGGTTCTCCGAGCCGCACCACCGCGAGGCCGCCGAGGAGTTCCTACTGTTCGCGGTGAGGGCGCTCGACGACCTGGTGGCCGGGAACGTCACCGAGACGTTCCCCGACGGTTCGACGAGGGCCTGGCGCCGCGATCTCCCAGACCTCGCGCGTCTGCTGACCCTCAAGGCCTTGGCGTCGAGGACGGACAAGTTCTCGGCCCGGCTGCAGCGTGACGTTAGCGAGTATCTGGCGTACCTGCAGACCGAGGCGAAGGACCTGAAGCGCTCGATCCCAGGCCTGGCGACACGTATCCGGAACCTTGTCTCCGGCGACGCGGGGCGCGTCCTGGTCGAAACCCCGGATGGCGTCGATCTGTACGAGTCGGTGAAGAAGGGCGACATCGTGTTGTTCTCCCTCGCGGCGAACACCGACGCCAGGGCCGCCCGGCAGGTGGGCAACCTGTTCCTGACCGATCTCGGCGCAGTCGGTGACCGGCTCCTCGCGGAGAACTTCGGAGAGAACGGCGGGCTGTTCATCGCAGGCGTCGACGAGTTCTCCGGTCTCGGGGGCTCGACCATGACGGGCCTGTTCCAGCGGCTCCGCGCGGCCGGCGGCGGGCTGTTCGTGTGCACCCAGGACCTTGCCGACCTTGCCGATGTGGGCGACGCCTTCCTGAACGCCGTGCTGACCAACACGAACGTGCTGATCCTTCACCGGACAAAGGCGTCGGCGGAACAGGTCGCCGAACTCCTCGGAACGTACGAGGGGTGGGAAGAGACGCTGCAGGTGCAGGACGACATAGGTGTTCTGGGATCCACGACCGCCGGGTCCGGCGTCGGCAGCCTGCGCCAGGTCGACCGCTTCAAGGTGCACCCGAACCAGCTGAGGGAACTCGGCGTCGGTGAGGCGATTATCGCAGTGGGACACCCCGACGACACCTCTCAGACGGTGCAGATGGCTCTCGCCCCGCGGTACCCGGTCCCGGAGGTCGAGGCGGAAGAAGAACTCCACCAGAGCCCGGTCACCCTCGCGAAGACGGTTGCGGTGACGCCGGTGGAGAAGGCAGAGCCAGCCGAACCAGACAGGGACGAGAAGACCGGGTCCGTGACCGAGGAGGCCGCGGCCGCGGTCGCCGAGCCGGAACCGGACGACGCGACTGGGGACGAGGAGACGGAGGTCGCTACTGCCGACGTCGACGACCAGGAGGAGGGCCTGGAGGCCGCCGCGGAACCGGATTCCGGCACCGAGGGCGAAACCGACGAGGAACTTCCGGAGCCCGTGACGAGCGAGACGCACGAGCGCCCTGCAGCGAGCGACGCATGGTGATGCGGACGGTACGAAGGCGATGTCGCCGGCCGCGGAAGTAACCACACCAAGGGGCTGAGGTCCATACTTCAGCGCCTCCGGCGGGCCCTCACTCCCAAGGGGGGTGGGGGCTTGTTTGGTGTGTGCGGGTGGGTGGGTGGTGCGGGTGGTGGGGGCGGGGGCTCCCCTCGGTCGGTCGGTCACCCGGAGGGCGTACCGCCGAACCTGAGGGGGTGCCAGGCCGAGCCGCTTCGCGGTCGCTTCGCGAGCCTGGCACCCCCTCAGAACCGACGGTAAGGCTTGCGCTGCCCGACCGACCGAGGGGAGCCCCCGCCGGGGTGGGTTGTGGCGGAGGCCGCCGGACGGGTGCCGGTCCGGGACCGGTCCTGACCTGCGGATAGATGTGGTGTAGGTCACTCTCCCTGGGGGTGCCCGGAGTGGACTTCCACCCCTAAATAAGGCAGAATTAGTGATGTCGGAAGGGGGGAGGCAGCCCCCCGGACGACAGCCCCAAACCTTCAACACCGAGGAGCACGACATGACCGCCGAGACGATCGAGACCAGCGCGGCGACCGAGGCCCACTGGATCGTGGAGGTCTACGACTCCGCCGAGGTGGACGGCGTGATCGTCATCGACCTGTTCCACCCGGGCAAGGTGTGCATGACGTGCCGCGAGGAGATGGGCACCACCGGCCCGTGCCTGGCGGACAACCCGGATGCGCCTGCTTCGCCGGACGAGGTCCAGGCGATGCCGAGCCACGTCGAGGTGTTCGAGGCCGCCCGCCGCGCGTTCGGCACCGCCCCGATGTGGCAGGTCGCGAACATCGCCAACGGCGACGCCGAGGACGCGGGCGACGACGAAGCCCGTCAGCGGCTGATCAACGCCCGCCAGTTGCTCGCGCTCGCCGAGGTGTGCCGCCGCGCGATGGACGAGGCCGAGTAACCAGCGCCAGCCACCCCGGTCCGGGGTGCGGGAGGCAGCCCGCACCCCGGACCACTCCCCCAGACCTTCAACACAGCAAGGAACGCACCATGAACGCGAAGACGTCCCAGACCGCCGCCCAGCGCTCCGCCGAGATCCCCGAGTGCTACGCGGTCCAGCCGCAGGAAATCGACACGGCCACCGCGTCCGCGCTCATCGAGGCCCACGCGATCAGCGAGGAACTGACGAAGGCGTTCGGCGTATCGGCCGAACGGGTCGGCCACGGAATCGACCCCGTGACCGAAACGCCGGTTGTCCGCGTGGAGGCAGGTGGGGTGATCATCGCGCTCGCCGTCCCCGAGACCGGACAGCCCTACGTCATCCAGCGCCACGGCCAGCGCCTTATGGAACTCACCGCCAACCGCCGCCGCAGGGCCCAGCCCAAGGCCGTGGCCGCCGAGTTCTTCGCCGAACTCAAGAGCCGCCATCTCGTGTGACCCAGGTCACCCGATCGGGGGGCGAGAGAGGGTGGACTCTCGCCCCCCGATAAGGCAGAATTAGGGATATCGGAAGGGGGGAGGCAGCCCCCCGGACGACAGCCCCAAACCTTCAACAGGGAGAGTTCCGATGCGCAACGCCCCCGAGCAGCAGGACCCGGCAGACGCCAGCTTCCAGGCCACCAAGGCACTGTTCGAGCTTGAGAAGGCCGGACACCTCCACCGCGCCGAGCGGCACACCTTCGGATGGGTCGCCGTGATCCGGCAGGGTCAGCCGCCCGTGATCATGCACAGCCCGGCAGGCGTCCATCAGTTCATCGAGAACCACATGCAGGGACGCGCCCTCAGCCCGGTCACCCCGTGACCGACCGGCCCGCCCCGCCAGGGGCGGGCCGCATCCCCCGGCCCGCCCCGATATCCCTGGAGTCCCCACCGATGACGACGAACACGCAGAACGCCGGATGGCACGGACTTTCGCCCGCCCCCGGAATGAGGGTCTGCACCTGCCCGAAGGCCCCATGCGGCGGCGCGATCGTGGCCGCCGGGTGCCACTACCACGACGAGTGCCCGGCAGCGCAGACCGCCCACCAGGCCGCCGCCTGCCCCGGCCCCCCCACCTCCCGCCGCTCCAGGTGGAGGAACCTGCCGATCCTGCGCGGACTGTTCAACCGGCCGCACCCGCGCCACACGTCCCGCTAGAGCCCGACGCCCGCCCCGCCCCCGCGTGTTCGGGGGGCGGGGCCGCCGTCGTTTCGGCGGCGGTAGCGGACACGCCTGGCGGCGTGGCTGCCTGGTGGCCCGGTGCGTGCTCGCCGGCCCCGGCCTCCTTCGTCGGCCGGTGCCGTCGGCACCGGGCCGTGGACACGCCTGGCGGCGTGGCCCCTCT